>JAAZAL010000030.1 GCA_012514355.1 Candidatus Dojkabacteria bacterium | reverse complement strand
ATATAAAAGGTGTTTGTACTTTGATCTTCTCTCCACTCCTTACATTCTTGTATATCATATCTCCACGACCTAACAAATCTATAGCGCTTTTCTCATCAATCATTTCTTTTGAATCTATACTAGTTATTAAGTCACCAACTAACCTCGTTGGAATAGCATCCTTTATCTCTGGAGTAAAAACTTCCAGTCTTGGAACAGAAGCAGATAAAAGCATAAACATACCGACCTTATTTCCATCTCTAGCAATCTTTTCTAACTTCGAATTTGTTCTATCACCACAAAGCATTAAATCAGAAAATTCATCTATTACAACAACAATATATGGTTTACCCTTTTTCTCCGTCTTTCTTCTGTCAATCTCATCTAGGCACCAATCCAATAATTGGCTTGCTATTTGTGTATCCTCACAGACAGGATATAGAAGGTGTCCTATGTCATTATATGGAGTTAGTTCTACCTGCTTTGGATCAATCAATATAAGTTTAACTTCTTCAGGTTCTTTAGTTAGAAGTATTGTATTAATAAAAGAGTTAATAAATACAGATTTGCCTGATGATGTCCTTCCAGAAATAAGAAGATTACCTATATCTACAAAATCTTTTATTTGTATTTCTCCATTTGAATCTTTTCCTAAGCATATTGGTATCTCGTATTTTTTCAAAGCCTTGTACTGAAGACACTCTTTTAGAGATATATACCTATCATCATTGAGAGAGGTTAGTCTTGAGAGTAGAGTGTTTATATTTACCATTATGTTATTGTTTTAAATTATTATCTTCATCTAAAAGATTAATACCTTTACTACCATCTGGGAATTTCTCTGTTTTATACTTTTCTAAAAAGTAATACTCTGGTAATTGAGAAAGAATATATGAATTAGTTAAACCCTTTAATTGATGATCACAATTAAGAATAGTATGTGTTTGTATATTACTCACACTAGTCGCATATGAAGATATATATTCTAATGTGTCTGTACCTATTACATCATCGTCAGAACCTTTAATTAAGAATAGGTCACCAGTATATGATGGGAGATCTCTTTTTATCTTATGCCTAATATCTTCAATATATGGATTTATAGCTAATATCTTTTTTATCTCTGGATATTCCCACCCTGTTAATACAATTGCCCCCGCCCCTGCTGAAAAACCCATTAGCCATATGTTAGGTGTATCAGTACCACATATCTCCTTGGAGTGTTCTATAGAGTAATTTACACTCTTTCTAACTGTTAGTTCGTACTCTGCAGGTCTTTCGTTAGGTATTCTTACAAAAGAAGCAATATTATTTTCTTGAATATAGTTACCTAGATTAACATATTTATTTAAATATCCTTCTACACTACCTCCTGCTCCTGGTATATTTATTAATATATTTCCTGTATTAGTAGAATGATATTCTACTGGTATATCCCACCAATCTTGTAAATTTATCTTATCTGTTTTAAACATTTATTTTTCTTTTTTAATTTCGTTTATTAAAACTTCTCTAGGTTTAACACCAATCTGAGGACTAACAATCCCATTCTCTTCCAGCTGTTGTATTAACCTTGAAGCTTGGTTGTATCCGATATTAAGTCTTCTTTGTAGAAATGATGCTGATGCTTTTCTTTCCTCTACTACTATCTTTTTCGCATCTTCATACAAAGGATCCTCCCCCTTTGTTTCATCATCCTTCTTTAACTCCTCCACTAATCTAGCCGCCCTATTGTATCCAATTTTTAGTTTTCTCTGTAATAACGAGGGAGTACACTTTTTATTTACTCTTACAATTTCTTGTGCCTCTTCTATTAAAGGATCTCTCTGGGGGGTAAGCTCCTTAGTATAGTAATCTTCATCTCTTAATTTCAAAATATCTATCTTCTCAGGAGGATTCTTTGCTAATTTCTCTAAAAGTGAAATGTCATCATCAAAAATATGTGGACCCTGTAATCTCGTAAGCTTTCCACTATTCATATCCTTGTAAAGCATATCCATTCGATTATCAAGATACTCCCCTCCTTCATATTCCAGGACTCTAATAGATTGTTCATTGCTAGTAGCAAATACAATTCTAGTACTAAAATGCTTTTTAAATTTAGGAGTAATAGTGTTTGCAAAACGATTTGCAGTAGAAAATATTAAATGTATTCCTACTCTGTTTCCTCTCTCTAAAAGTATATATACTAATTTCCTAAACTCTTTGTAATTAAGAAACAAACCAGAGAATTCCTCAACTACTATTAGTAATGGTGGTCCATAGACTTTACTTCCCTCTCTTCTTTCTAATTCATCTACACATTTCTTTAATGCCTCTATTGCTTCTTTTGAATCAATTGCTACTTTGTCATAAAAGAGATGAGGAAGGAAAGATAGATTATGGTGTTTTAAATCCATCTGACTTACTATTACTAACTTAAACTCTTCTTTGGAGTATTTAGTAAGCAATGTAAAGAGTAAAGAGAGTATGAAAGAAGATGACCCACTCATTCCCCATCCTACAATTAGTATATTATCTAACTCCTTTAATTCTTTTATCAATATCTCATTGTTAAAATCTTTTCCTAATATTACTGGATAGTCATATTTCTTTTTATCTAATTCTGGTAAACAATCCTTTAACATTGTTGATTTCCTTACCCAGTTAGATGTCTCTACAGTAATTACTTCTCCATATTCTTTACTCTTAGATACATACATCCATGGGAAAGGGTCTGTAACATAATGCTGTTTTAAATCAGTAAATATATAGAATCTTAGAGAAACAAATGTTTTAATATCCTTTTGATTTTCAGGTAAGAACTCATATTTAATTGCTGTTGGTCCTACAGTAGTATTTAAAGGGGTAAGAGGAATTTTAAATTTCTTAAATGTTTTTAATATATTTTTAATATCTTTAACTTTTTGTTCCTCTATACGTTCAAGATCTT
>JAAZAL010000029.1 GCA_012514355.1 Candidatus Dojkabacteria bacterium | reverse complement strand
AAATATACTAAAAGTAAAATTAAACAGTGAAGGAAACATTGAACTACTTGGAGGAAATATACTAATGGAAGGAGATGGAACACTAAGTATTAGGAAACTAAAATTAGAAGAAAACTACAGTATAGGAAGCTCTAAGATATTAGCTAATACAACAACAATAGTAATAGAAACCAAAGCAATAACAACTAACTCTAAAGTCTTTATTAACCCAACCTCAGACACTCTAAATAAAGTACTATATGTAACAGAACTAAAAGTAGGGGAATCATTTAAAGTAAATATTAATGGAGTCCTACCACAAGACATAACTTTTGACTGGTTTATTATTGACTCTAAAAAACCATTAGAAGAAATACCTGAAATAGTACAACCAATAGTAGAACCAACACCAGTAATTACAGAGCCTATTATTGAACCAGAACCCATCATAGAACCACCAGCAGAGGTTGTTGAACCAACAATACCCGAAGAACCAATAGTACCAGAGGAAACACCAATAGAAGAAACGGTTACCCCTTAACCCTATTCGGACAATTCGTCTGTTTCAATAAATACAGGGGCAACATTAACAATTTTCTTTTCCTCTCTTCTGAAAATAATTGCCTTGTCCGAATATATTATTAGAATGTCACCCTTAACTACATCCTTATAAAACTCCTCATTCTCTTTCTTTAAAGAATCCACATCCATAACACTCATAACAGTAGGAGTCTCATCTTTAGGAAGAAGAATAAGGGAACCCAACTCCTCTAAAATCTCCGTTATCTGTTTATCAACAGAACCATTTTCCCTTGAGTTTTTCTCAGACAACCTGTTATAAACCAGATACCCAGAACCGACACCAACAACAAATATAACAATTACTAATATTATTGATAACAATCTTTTTACTGTATTAGGAGATTTCTCACTTTTAATATCCTGGGATATTTCCATATTATATCTATACCATATTAACTCTTAAAATACCTCTTAAGTACAAATTCCTTTCTCCACTCCTTAGAAGGAATAGGGTAGTTATCTTGAATATTAGTAGGAATCCTATCATAGAAATTCCAAAAATCTATCGTAGGATATTGCTGTCTACTCCTTATCTCACAAGGTTGACCATGATATTTATAATTAATCAAATGGGCAGGATCTTCTACTATACTTCTTGGTGACGTAGTAATAGCTTTAAATATAGTTTCATTACCCTCCCTGTTATTAAAAGAATGTAAAATGATAAGGATATCCCTCTTAGGATTGTATTCCCTCTTTCCCTCAGGATAAATATAATTATCTTGATTTAAAACCTCTGTAAAAAATCTCTGCTTACTATCCAAATCCTCATTACTATCATCATATTGATGATATGTCTCTTTTGGAATAGCAGTAACAATTGGCCAATTAGCACTATCCCACTCCTTCAGAGTAATACTACCCAAAGCATTTAAAACCTCACTACCTGTTATCTCTCTTTCTACTCCTTCAATATTTTCTCCCATTTTAATTATTTAATTTAACAAATTTAATATCAGACAACCTCATTTTACCCTTACGCATATACAAATCCATAATCTCTGGAATTGTATTGTTTTTATCTAATAGCTCTACAGAAATATTTACAATACCCTTTTCCAATTCTATTGGTGTAAATACAACCGCATTATCTGCTGTTTCAATAAAGTAAACCTTAGTATGAAGTTGAGGATCAAAAGGAACAAAATATATTGAGTAATGCTCACATACAGCATTAAAAGTCTTTTCATCCTTAATCTCTCTTGCTCTAATTCTTGTTAATTCAAAAGGTAAATCCTGATTTAATTGCATCTTTTTCATATATTCATCTATCTGTCCTAAAGAAACATCCATTATGGTTTCATCAATTCTAGGAGTTTCTTCATCCCCATACTCAAGTACTGTTCTAATTTGGGTAAGTATAAAATCAGAAGGCTGTTCATTCTCCCTTAAATCCATAGCTTCCATTGGTATTGGCATATCTAATATATATTCAAAATTATCCCATATTATACACCATTCCTTACTTAATGAGCTTTTCTACCTGCTCTAATAGCTCCTCTATAGTTGTAGTTTTCATCATCTCATTTCTAATATCTTGAGAGCCTACAAAACCATTTACATATGAACCAACAAATTTTTTCAAAGTATTAAAGTCTTTACTGTCACCCCAAGTATCTTTGAAAAGAACAATATGTTTTTTAAATGTCTCAAAAGACTCTGAAACAGGAACAACCTGTCTACCACTAAATATCCATGGATTATGAATAGCTTCCTTACCAATCATTATCCCATCTACATTACACTTCTTTAAATATCTTTTTGCTTGTTTTAAAGTTATAACCCCGCCATTACCAAAAATTAAAGTCTTTTTACCTAACTCATCCCTAATTTCTACAGATGCACGTATTCTGCCCCAGTTTGGTTTTTTTGAATATACTCCAGTAGCTGTTCTACCATGAATTGTTAGAACATCTAAGTCTTGCTCTAGTAAAAATCTAATCCAATCTAAATCGTAATTTAACCACCCAACCCTAGTTTTTACTGAAATAGGTAAATCACCAGCACCATCTTTAACAGCTGACACTATATCTTT
>JAAZAL010000028.1 GCA_012514355.1 Candidatus Dojkabacteria bacterium | reverse complement strand
TCTTTAGAAGCTCTTAGACACTCTTTGGGCAAAATCGAGAAAGATGGATATACAGTAAATATTGTATCTGATGGAGTGGGAGCAATTACAAATAAAGATATTGAGATGGCTAAGTTATCAAAATCAATTGTTTTGGGTTTTGAAGTAGGTATTGAAAAGGGAGTAGAAGAGATTGCTCAAAAGAGTGGTGTATTACTTAGGTCATATACAATAATATATAAACTAATAGAAGAGATAGAGGACGCCTTGGAAATGCTTTCTTCACCTAAACAGGTTGAAGAGGAGATCGGAAACGGTATTATTAAAATGATGTTTATACTCTCTGATGGATCAAAAGTATTAGGCTGTAGAGTTAAAGATGGTATCCTAAAGAGAGATTGTAAATCCTATATTGTAAGAAATGATGAAATTATTGGTGAAGGAAAAATAGTATCAATTAGAAAGGGAAAAGAGGTTGTTAATCAGGCTAAGCAAGGAGAAGATTGTGGAGTTATCTTAGATGTATCAATAGAGAGTACAGAGGGAGATGAGCTCTATTGTTATAAGGTTTCTCGATAGTTTAAGAATTGACACAAATCCTATAATGATATAAAATAGGCTTTGTGTACTGTTGCCTATTGTCAAATTAAATATATAGTGTTAATCTAGAATATATGTCATTGTCTAAAGAAGAGAAACAAAAGATAGTTAATAGCTTTGCCCTCCATGAGGGTGATACTGGTTCACCAGAAGTTCAGATAGCTATATTAACGGAAGAAATTACCAGATTAAGTGAGCACCTTAAAGAACATAAAAAGGATAATCACTCTAGAAGAGGTTTACTCCAAAAGGTTGGTAAAAGGAGAAGATTAATTCAATATCTTTCTCAAAACGAACCAGAGAGATACGAAACCTTTTCAAAAAAGATAAAGATTTAAGTGTTTTTATAAGCCCTTTCTTTTTTTCCATTCTCTTGATATAACTACAAAGTTATTTATTTTGTTATTTAATATATTATTTATATTTATTTATGTTGTTTAATCATAAGATTTATGAGTTTGAGATTGATGGAAGGAAGTGTTCTTTTGAAACAGGAAAACTTGCATTAAAATCAGAGAGTGCCATTATTGCAAGAATGGGTGATACAGTAGTTGAGGTTAATGTTAATACATCTCCTGCTAAGCAGGAGGGTGACTATTTCCCAATGTCTGTTGAGTATATAGAGAGATTCTACGCTTCAGGGAAAATTAACGGTTCTAGATTTGTTAAGATCGAGAGATTCCCAAGTGATGATGCCATTCTCAAAGCTAGAATGATAGATAGAGCACTTCGTTCTAGATTTCCAAGTGACTATAGAGATGAATTAAGTCTCATTGTGACAGTAATGTCATACGATGAAGAAAATGATCCTGTACTTTTAGCGATTAATGCAGCTTCTGTTGCATTACTAAATTCCAGAGCTCCTTTTGATGGACCAGTTTCTGGAGTCAGAATGACTATGGACAAAGGTGAGATTAAAGCTACTTACAAGAGTATGGAGGATGTAACTTCAGAAAATGTACTTAACTATGTCTTAGGTGGTGATGGTAATCTCTTTACAATGGTCGATGCTGCTTGTTTTGAAATACCTGAAGAGCAAGTTTTAAAGGCAATGGAAATGAGTTTGGAAGAGATGAAAAAATGGAATGCCGCTCAGAACGAATTTGTTAAGTTGTTAGAGAAAAAAGATAAGAATTACAAATCATACGCATTAGATGAAGATATGTTAACTGGAATGCAAAAATTCTTAGGGGAGAGGGTAATAGAAAACCTTTTGAAAGCAGACAAATCTGTTCATGAGTCTACCAAAGAAGAGGTATATAAAGAGTTTGAGGGTAAATATACTAAATTACAAATGAGTGAAGGGTATGAAAAATTACTTAAGAAAGCGATGAGAAAACATGTTGTAGAACAGAAGAAAAGAGCTGATGGAAGAGGATTTGATGAAATTAGAGAGATGGATGCAGAAATTGACTTGTTACCAAGAGTTCATGGATCAGGGCTATTTACTAGAGGTGTAACTCAGGTTCTCTCTATTGCAACTTTAGGTACCCTAGAGGATGCTAAAATGGTAGACGATATGTTGGGAGAGAAAGAAAAAAGGTATATGCATTACTACAACGATTTACCTTTTGCATACGGTGATGTAGATAGGGTTAGACTTTCTCCAAGTAGAAGAGCAATAGGTCATGGAATGTTAGCAGAGAAAGCTTTGATACCAGTAATTCCTACAGTTGATGAATTCCCATACACAATATTAGTAATGTCAGAAGTACAGGGAGAAAACGGTTCTTCCTCTATGGCTTCTGCTTGTGGTTCAACCTTAGCATTAATGGCAGCAGGTGTTCCAATAAAAAAGATGGTTGGAGGTATAGCTTGTGGATTAGTAACAGAAGAGAATGGAGCTTTCCATATCCTTACAGATATGCAAGGAGTAGAAGACTTCTATGGAGATATGGATTTCAAGATTACTGGAACTAAAGATGGTGTAACTGCAGTACAAATGGATAACAAAATAGCAGGTTTAAGTATGGAAATTGTAAGAGAAACTTTTGAGAAATCAAAGGTAGCAAGATTAGAAGTGTTAAAAGTAATGGAGAAAGCTATAGCTCAACCTAAAGGCGAGTTATCAAAATTCGCTCCTAAGGTAGCAAGAGCATCTATACCAGTAGAAAAAATTGGGGAATTAATTGGCCCTGGAGGCAAAAATATTAGAGAGTTAACTGAAAGAACAGGAGCTCAAATATCAGTAGAAGAAAATGGCTCAGTAAATATATACTCAATGGATCAATCCTCCATTGATGCAGCACTTAGCTATGTTAAGAAATTAGGTCTAGTACCAGTTGTAGGAGAAATTTATGATGGAAAAGTAGCAACTATTATGGAGTATGGTGCTTTCGTAGATATAGCTCCAGGCATATCTGGTCTAGTACACGTTTCTGAAATTGCTGAAGGTTTTGTCAAAGATGTTAGAAAGTATCTTAACGAGGGAGATGAAGTAAAGGTTAAACTCCTTTCTAAAGAAAGAGATGGGAAATTAAAACTTAGTATTAAGCAGGTAGACGCACCTAAGCCAAAAGAAGAAATAGCAGAGTAAATTAAATAGGGGAGAGATCCCCTATTTTTTTGATATCTTCGCTATGTAAAAACCCATCATATCAGAAGAAGGAATTACCCTAACACTCTTTTTAACAGAGGAGTGATATTTATTTCCACTCCATTGTGTAATACCAGTTGAAATATGTTTTTTAAAGCTAGCAAATTGTGGCTGTGATATTAATTCAATATCTTCAAGATATGCTAGAGGATTTCTATTAAGTAAATACGATACAACCCCTTCATTTTCTTCAGGCTCTAATGTACAGGTAGAATATATTAATGTTCCTTTACTCTTTAATGTTTTAAAGGCGGAATCAATTAATTCTTTTTGAATCATTGTAGAACTTTTAACTTTTTTTATACTCCAAAATCTTAATGGTTTCGGTCCTCTAAGATATATTCTTCCCTCTCCACTACAAGGTGCATCCAAAAGTACCTTATCAAAATAGTCAGGATATTTCTTTCCAAAATCTCTACCATCACTAAGAGTGATTTTTACTGAACTAGCACCAAACTGTTCTATTACATTCCTTAAAGAATTTGTACGACCAACCTCTATTTCATTTGCTAATATGTTTGCCCTATTTTTAGTAATCTCAGCCATATGAGTAGTTTTACTACCAGGAGCTGCACACATATCTAATATATTTTCATCTTTTGTTGGATTTAAAACTAGGGTTGCTAAAATACTAGAAAGATCTTGGATGTAGAAGAGTCCCTCTCTATACTCCTCAATTTGAGAAATCTCTGATTTATCTCTGTTATTGATAAAGTAGACATTAGGTGCCCAAGGAATACTCTCAAGTTCATAACCTCTAGATTTTAGTAATCTCAAAGTCTCTTTTACATTACCCTTTAAACTATTCAATCGAATAGTAGTGCGGGCTCTTTGATAGAAGAGTGAAGAGACCTTTGCCTTAGGAAGCATTAGTATACTTGCCATTCTAGAGATAAAGATATCATCTTTGGTAAAGTACTTCTTATTAGCATCCTTGTTATAACTTCTTGGTTTTTTGTAATTACTTCTTGTACTTTTTCTTCCCATTAGATTTCTCCTTTTAAATATTTAACTATACTACCAATCACTAGACTACTTGTTTCAGTTCTAAGAATATTTCCTGATAATCTGATAAATTTAAATCCTTTCTCTTTAAGTATTTCAATATCTTTGCTACTCCAACCTTTCTCTGGGCCGATTGCTATTACAAATGGTTTATTAATTTCGCAACTTGATAGATACTCTTTTAGGGATACGCTATCAACATTTTCAGTTGTTAAGCAGACCAAATTATCACTCTTCTCAATTGTTAAATCTCTTAAATATATGGGTTTTTCAATTATAGTAGGTTTGATATTTCTAGATTGTTCTACAGCATCATTAACAATTTTTTTCCAAAGACCGTACTCTTTAATACCCTTGTTTCTTTTTATATGTGAGTATTGAGACTCTACAGGTATTATCATATCAATACCAATCTCTACAGATTTCTCTATTACAAAGCCAATTTTTTCTTTTCCTATTAGGGATTGAACAATTGTAATATCTACACTCTCTCTTCTTTCTTTCTCACTTATCAGTTCGAGTATTTCTATCTCTACTGATTTATTTGATATATCTGATATTACAGCAAGATATATAGCTTCATATGTTTCAACTTCAATAAAGTTCTCTTCTTTCAAATTTAGTTTGTTGATTACAAACTCACTATCAGAATCAGAGAGATGAGTAATGTCGTTAACGGTAAGTTTATGTTTTATAAAGAATCTATTCATCGCTAATTATATCATTTACTTGACATATATAACTAAAGACAATCATAATTGTATATATCTTAAATTAATAAAGAGAAAATAATGCAAGAGATACCTAGCGTATTTTGGATGGTGATAATTAGTGTAGTAACAATATTCTTTTGTTTTGTTCTTTACCATTTAGCTATGTTACTTAAGGAATCAAAAAATACTGTTAAAGAGCTTCAAAAATCGGTTAATGATATAAACTCAATAACTTCAGAGCTGACTGGGATTGTAAATAGTATTAAAACGCCAGTAGGTCAAATTGTTGGTGTAGTACAAAGAGTGTCATCTGTATTCTCTGTAGCGTCAGGTATCATTGATGGTTTTAAATCAAAAGAGGAATAGGGGTAAATCGTTGATATTGTATTTGCTACCTTGTATTATGAATAGATGAATCTTACACCACACCAAAAGAGGCAACTTAGGTTTGTAATTCTCCTTGTTTTAGGGGTTCCTTTAACAGTTTTTGCTGTTTACAAAGGTATTCAGTTAATAACTAGGGCTACTGGAGACGCTACTCCTCAAGATGTCGTGGTTTCAAATCTTACAACGAGTGCCCTTACAGTGAGTTGGGTTACAGATAAAGCAGTAGAGGGGTCGGTTATCCCAGTATTAAATGGAACAGAAAAAACCACAGTATTAGACAAAAGAGGTATTGGAAAAAGAAAGGCTCACTATGTTGTTCTAAAAGGATTAGAGCCTGCAACAGAGTATTCATTTATATTAGTTTCTGATGGTGAAAGATATAGTAAGGGAACTGCAGGAGATTACAAATTTACAACAGCTTCAATTAGTGACAATGTCCCAGGTGTTAATCCGTCCTATGGTACCATTACAGATGCAGATTCTGATAATGTTTTAGTATATATACTTTTTAAAGATAAGAGTGCAATTCCTGTATCTACTGATATCCCTAGTAATGGTAATTGGATAGCGGAACTTTCTGCTTTTCGAAGTATTTCAGATATGAGCTATTTAAAAGTTTCGGATAATACTGAACTTGTGGTTATAGCTAGAGAAGGTATAACTCGTGCATCAGTGTTGGAAGGTAGTTACTCAACTCTTTTTAATGCAAGTGGAAGGTTAAAAAGCGATTTAATACTTGAAGATGTAGAATTTGGGAAGGTATCTTCATATTTCCCTGCGGAATCACTTTTGGGAGATCCAGAACCTACCCCAACTCCAACCCCAACTCCTACTCCTACACCTACCCCAACTCCTGTGCCTAATCCAACTCCCAACCCTACACCCGATCCAAAGTCATATTCTGTTAGACATGATGTTGCATGGGGTGATTTAAGTAGCGGTGCTATAGCTCTAGATTTTGTTACTGGAGAAGAGAGTGTAACTCTTGTAAATCTCTCAGATATTAAATTCGCTGTAGCATGGAGGTCTGAAAATAAAGAGGTTGGGTATGTAAAATATGGTACAGACGAGGAAGATTTAAGTGAGGAGATGATTGATTTAAGAGATTCTTACTCTTCAAAGGGGGAGTATTACTCTCACTTGGTAGAGAGTGACCGATTAGAGGCTGAGACTACCTACTATTTTGAGATCTATTCTGGAGAAGATGTATATGATAGTGATGGGGAGAAATATTCATTTACCACTTTCCCATTCTTAGATAATCCTCCACCTTACGAGACTAGGGAGGTTTCCTTGTTAAACGCCTCTGATCCAACAGATTGGGTTTTGATTTTTCAACTTGTTGATAGTGATGAAGAGGGAACATACGGAGAGTCAGGATACTTGGCTTTCGTTCCTGATGAAAATGGCTCTGATGTAATTTCAATAGCTGATGCTAGAAGTGATGATGGATTAGAGTATTATGAGTTCTCAGAAGAAGATGTATTAAGGGTGTTTTTCTTAGGGAAAGAAGAGAAAACTTTTGATTTTAATCTCGCTCAAAATGAGATAGAATTGGATATCAACGATTTGGGAGGTGGTATGAAAGAAAAGGTTGAACTGTTATTAGATTATGGAATAATTCAATTAAAGTAAATGAAGATAATTAGTGAAAAATATTATTAACAAATTAAAACCTATATTCCTGCTATTATCACTAACGATAGTTTGTATTGCTTTTGTAATAATTATCAATTTGTTTAAAAAAGAACCAATAAAAATGAATATAGAGAATAACGAAGCTCTTCATGTTCAATATATTAAAGAGTATGACTCTATTAATACTCTCCAACCAGAAAAAATTGGGGAGTTAGTATTAATTGAGAAAGCATCTACTTCGCAAGGGAGTGTTTTAGCAGCGAGTAGTTCTTGCGGGAATGCTATTGATATCCTATCAGAAACAATGTGCTACAAGAGTGGATCAGGGAATCTTGATTATGAGCTGGGTGGTATAAGGATGGGTACAAAAGTTAGAAAAGATTCTGAGATAGTTTTGGTTTCAGTAACGGTCCCTTTAGAACTCTTCTCTGGAATGGAGGTTGCTGATTCAAATAGGAAAATAACAACAGAAACACCAACATATAAAGCTGCCGGAGAACAGATAGATGACTTAAGTGCAAATGTTGCGTTGCCACCAAGAAAGCAAATAGATACATATAAGGACTCTTCAGAGGATATACCTTTTACTACAGATTATTCTGTTGGAAGGGGTTCAAGCGCTGATGCTGAAATTTCCGAGGAAGGGAAGATAGGAGTTAACTCCAAACTTCCTAACCAATGCGAGGGAGAGGAGTATAACAACAAATCAAATGTTACTCCAACGAAATCAAATGGGAGAGCTGAACTTATGGTAGGACAGTATAGATATCCTAATGAACAGGTCAAACCAGAAACAGTTGATATTCAGGTATGTGACGAATCAAAGGATAAGTTTATGGAGTGGGATACTTCTCTGAAGGGGTGTCATACTTCAATATTTACTAGAGTATTGGCTTTTTTCCAAACTATTGGAGAT
>JAAZAL010000027.1 GCA_012514355.1 Candidatus Dojkabacteria bacterium | reverse complement strand
TCCAGGAGGAGAGATAAATGCTGGGATGGCAATACTAGATACAATAAATTACATTAAATGTGATGTATCCACTATAGCAGTAGGACTAGCAGCATCAATGGGTTCTTTACTTCTAGCCCACGGTGCTAAGGGTAAAAGGTTTGCACTACCAAATAGTAAAATACATATTCATCAACCGCTAGGAGGTGTACAGGGTCAAGCTAGTGATATTGCAATTGAAGCAGAAGAGATATTAAAGACTCGAGAACAACTTTACAAGATGTTAGCGAAACAAACAGGTCAGAGTATTAAACAGATTGAAAAAGATGCAGATAGGGATAAATACTTTACTGCAATAGAAGCAAAAGAGTATGGTTTAATAGATAAAGTAATTAGTAAAAGATAAATGGAAAGATTTATCAATAATGAAAATCCATTAAAAGATTTGTTTTTTAAATATGTTGATCGGATAGAGGAATTGCAAGAATCAAAAAATATTGAAGAATTACAAAAGACTGTTAATCAAGTAATCAATATTCTTCCAAGTAATGTAACATCCTTTTCAATCCCAATATATAATGATACAGAAGAGCCTACCTTTGTAAGAAGCGAAAGAGAGAGTGAACTTTCTAAGGATCAGCAAAAGGAGTGGGGTTTGTCAGATTTGATAGAGTATTCAATTACAATTGATTCAATAGGTGATTATCATCCTGTTGATTAAGATAGGTATTAATTATAAAATACATATCAATAAGGGCGATTAGCTCAGCTGGTTAGAGCATCACATTGACATTGTGGAGGTCACAGGTTCGAGTCCCGTATCGCCCACCAAGCCCCATAGCATTTATTTTCTCAAATGTTTGCTGTAGAATAGAGCGTTGTGTAGCTCTTTTCAAAAATCCACCCAGGAGAAAATACCCATGAACAACCTGCAATGGCAAGAGATGCATCCAAACCTATTTCTAGTTCAGCAAGACGGGATAGGTGTCGTATATTCCCCATTACTTGGCAAGTTTTTCTATGCCAATAGTGATGGGATGGCGATTATTGCAGAGTACTTACAGTTAGGAAAGCCAGAGAATCATCCTTTTCATGAACATCTGAAAAGTAATGGCTTCTTCCAAACTGTAGAACTCCCAAGAATCGCTAATGATGGCCGTTTTAACAGCCGTGAGTTAACAGTATCCGTCACCTCTGCTTGCAATCTTCGCTGTGTATATTGCTATGCGAATGCTGGTGTGAACTTTCTAGACCTGCCATGGTCTGTAATAGAAAGATCCATTAAGCAGATGTATGCGTATGCGGAGATCAGGGGTGACAAAGAAGTAGAACTGAGCTTCCACGGAACAGGAGAGACAATAGTCAAATGGGGAGTTATGGTAAAAGCCGTAAACTACGCTTTGAGTCTATTACCCAAAGAGTGGAAGATCAAATTTACACTCGTTACAAATGGGACCTTAATAGATGATGAAAAGGCTAAGTTCTTGGCTAAGCATAACTACTCGGTTGTCCTCTCCATGGACGGAACGGAATCCGTTCAAAATAAGCTCCGTCCAAAGGCCGATGGGTCCGGATCTTATCAAGCCGCAATAAAGGGGGCTCAAGCACTGGTCAAACATGGAGTCTTCTTTGCCATGAGGTCCACAATAACTGGGCTGAATCAGGACTCCATGCTTGATTTCCTTGAAATCTGTGCATCAATCGGCTGTGAAGAAATCAGTGTTGCACCATTCTCTCTTACAGGCCGAGGGGAGGAAGGGGTACCTGATATTGATGCAGAGAAGTTCATCGCACACTACATTGTCGCAAAGAAGAGGGCAAAAGAATTAGGAGTAATTTTCCTAATGCCTTCTGACTACTTGGATAATGTGAGTGCAAGATACTGCAATGCAGACGGAGAGTCATTCGCAGTAATGCCGCAAGGGATTATCTCTACCTGCACAAGGGTAACCAAAACTGAGGATGCCCTCAGTAGGACATTCGTAATAGGAGAGGTCACTCCAGACGAGGTTATCATTAACCAGCAAAGGGTTGATGATTTAAAAAGCCTCAATCTGTATAACTTTCCTGAATGTGCTGGATGCTTTGCTAAGTTCACATGCGCTGGGGGATGCCACCATACTCGCCTAATAAGCGGGGGTAAGCAACCTCAGAACTACTGTGAAATTATGCAAGGTGTCCTTTGGGAGACCCTTAGAGAAGCAGCCTTGAATGGATAATATTGCCAGCTCGGACTGATTACCTTATAATAGCGTACTTTCCACCGAAAGGAGGTGAGGCAAATGTCCGCATTTGGCAAAACTGTGACCGTAGTGGTCCAGTCCAATGCACGTGGTTGCAAGGGCGATAAGCAGTGTAGCTGCCGAGGGAGTAAGTAAACTCAGTCGCCTTTTGTGATCACAAAAGCTGGAGATGGTTGCAATTGGCAACAAGCAAAAACAACCATCTCCAGTCTGAACTTTCCTTAAAGGAGATTTTCTTCCAAATACCTGAATTGTGTGTCTTTACCAATTAAAAGTTCCTTTGGCATCGGAGAAACCATATGATTTGGTTTGAAAGATTCTCCAAGTTTGTAACCTTTGAATGTAAAAGTCCTTGTAGAGGTAAAAATTTTTATATTGGAATTTGGTAGTTTAAAGCTTCTAACCTGACCATAGTGGGTAGGATTACCGTGCGGTATATCTCCTACACTAACTACATTTTTCAAGTTTGAAAGCTGAATCAAATTGTAAACAGCAGATGAGTAGGTATCAGCACCAACCAGAACGAATGTCTTAATTTCATTTCCGCTTCTCTTGACATAATTCAACAAGGGATTGAGGGTATCTGAATCACCACCCTTATTATTCCTTAAATCTATAATTAAAATCTTTCTATCAGAAGCTTTGATATCCCTTACAACCTGACTCACTGCATAGTCCTCCCTCTCCTCACATTCATTGTACTGTAGATATATTGCGTCTAGCTCGGGCATATCTTCAATCCAATAGGTTTCCTTTTCATCCAAAGTGGTGTCCAATTCTTTAACCGTGCTACCGATATCAAGAAGATTGGTATTATAATCAAGAGCAGTAACCTCTACGGCGGATTTCTTCCCATCTTTTTGAAATACAAACTCCGAAGAATTGCCATCGGTAATTCCAAAATAGTTGAGTATCTTTGGTTCTACTAATTTTGTAGGAAGATAATATTTCAAGGATATTTCATTTTCAATCGGAATTATCACACCCAAAAGATTCTCAATTTCACGCATGGATTTATCGTTTATACCTAGCAATTTAGATCCTAGGTGCTTTTTATATTCTTTGGACGCACTAATAACATAATAAGCGTCAGTAATGTATTTAAACTTAAAAGGGTAGTTTAAAGTACCAAGGACATCGTCTGATGCCCCAATCTCTGTATGCCCATCGTGCAACCTTGCTAGTAACTTCATCAATCTAATCCCAAATTCTTCAAGTCCAAGGTTTCCTGAAGTAGTTTTAATCTCTTCTATATGAGATAACATTTCTCCCTTTGTAACATATTTAAAAGGGTTAGGATGCATCTCAATTAACTTAGCATAGAAATAATCTAGATCTGTAACTAATTGCTTTTGTGTAAGTGCTTTCATAATGCACATTATATACTATTCCCTTTGAGAATGTCACAATTCATATCAAGACAATAAGTGCTATTCTCTTTTTAAGTTCCATGCATTTTAATATCGCCCACCATCTTGAATTTGAGATATAATATTTATGTAGGTTGGTTGTGAGTTGGTAGAAGCTCACAATGCAAGTTCCTGATTGTACGCTGTTAAAGGCGAAGATAAGATGGGGCGTTTAGCATTCTAGCGGTGCAAGTCCGACAACCTACAAATTCAAATAAATACAATTGTATCTCCCAATATTTAAATCCTAGTCCTATTTACCCTCTCCCTTTTAATATGTTGCTCAATATGTTTAATATAATATCCCTTAACCCTATTTATATAGTTAATACCATTACCCTTAAAGTAATTAAATATTTCTAAATAGTACTTAGAGGGAATATCAGAAGGTTTAACAAATCTATTCTTTAATAAATATCCCTTAATAAAGTGCAATTGATTATTAGTAAATAATTTTTTAAAAGTATCTATTACATTACTATTCCTCTGATTAAAAACATATGTAACAAAATCTCTATAAAGAAGAAACTCTTTCTCTGCTATTTCTTTCTTTTTTATTTTAAGTAATACAATATCTATATTAGGTATTGGATTAAAATCCCATTTATCAAAAATTTCAATAATATCTATATTGTAGAGATAGGAAAGAATAGTAGATATCTGAGTATTAATTGGTTTACCAATATATCGCTCAGCAGATTCTTTTTGTACAAAAAGATATGCTTCAACTAATTTTGAATTAGGACTAGTAATTTTACTTATAATCTCCGATGTAAGGGAGAATGGTATATTTGCAAATATTTTGAATTCTTTTGCAGGAAGAGAGGACAAAAGAAAATCATCATTAATTAAGACTAATTGTTCATTCTCTTTAAATCGGTCTTTTAATATTTCAAAATATTGAGAATCTAGTTCATATGCTATTACATTATTACTATGTTTAACCAATTCCTTTGTAATAACACCATTACCAGCACCGATATCAATAACTATATCAGTATTGCATAAATTAATACTGTTTATTATTCTTTCAAGATTCTCTTGATTTTGATAAATGTTTTGAGAATATATTATATCTACCATATGTACACATTATGATATAATTTTGTTATATGTACAAGAAAGAACTCTATCCCAAAGAACTCTTTGAATTGATCTTTGCTTATGCAAAGAAAAAAGCTGAAATATTAAAAATTGACTATATCGAATCAATCAGATTGTACACTCCCATATACTTTTTAATTGGAAATTACTCCTGGGACTTTAATCCTAACTCTTTACTCTGGAAAGAGTTTTTAAAAGGCGTTGAACAAGGAGAGAATTTAGTTGAGCTTGCATATAACCTTCATGTTATCAATTACCAAGATCCTACAAACAAACAGAAATGGTTTGGTTGTTTTAGATACAAATATGTAAAAGATGAGCAAGGGAGTGGAGTAATTAAATTACACTTTCTAAATGACGGAAGTAGTAAAGAAGGACCTCTAGCTTTAAGCCAATCCAATCAGAGGATAAAAGAACTTAAAGAAATGTTTGAAGATATTAATACAAACTACCCCGAAGCAAAATATGTAGAAGGCGGAAGTTGGTTATACAATTTAGAATCCTATAAACGACTTTTTCCTAAGGAATATTTTAAGAATATGAAATCACGTTTACCTAAAACAAATATTTTAGTTATTTGGGGACAATTTATAAATTCAGAGTGGGGAATAAAAGAAAAAGAAGCCCAAAAGTTTAAAATACAATTAGAAAAAACCAATACCCTACAGGAATTAGATAGTGTTTTTGAGATGTTTGAACTCCAACCCAAAGGAGAAATTAAATATTTTTATAAATTTTACTCAATTAAATAAAAATGAAAGACAATATTAAAACCATAACCGACTTTATCTTTATAGAAGACAAGATAGAAAAATCTGACCTAATTCTTGTTCCTGGAACTTTCCGAATAGAGATAGTAAACAAAGCATTAGAACTATACAACCAAGGATATTCTAAATATATACTTACTACTGGAGGTATCCAAAACGAAACAGGCGTGTCCGAATCACAATTCCAAAAACAATACTTAATTGACAATGGTGTCCCAATAGAAAATATCTTTAATGAATCTAAATCTACAAATACTAAGGAAAATGCTATATATGCTAAAGAGGTATTAGATATCGAAAAGATACAATACGAAAAGATTATTCTAATCTCTAAAACATATCACTCAAGAAGAATACTAATGACTTTTAAAAATACATTCACTGATAGCAATATTAATATTGCTACAGTAGTAGATGATAGAAATATTACAAAAGATAACTGGTATAAAGACAATGAAAAAACAGCAAAAGTAATGGAGGAAATACAAAAGATAGGAGAATACTATCTCAAAGGAGATCTCTCTTTGTAACAAAATATTGCTAGGGTAGCTTCAAAGAAATGACAAAGTAATCAATAATGAATATAGGGGAAAATTTTTCAATAGCTAGCCCAGAGTAAAGCTTCTACTATTTCTTAAATGTTAGCATGAATGGTACCCCATAGTAATTGACTTATTTGTATAATAAGGGGTATAATTCTGTAATATATTCTAAGTTATTCTCTCTAAATCTTATTTAGGGTAATAACAAAAAATATAAAATAATTTATTATTATTTAATTCATATGAAAGGAAAATATTTACCTTTTATATTTTTCCCTATTCTCATATCATTCCTTTTTCTTTCTCCCCTTGGAGTAAATGGAAAAGATAAAGATGAAGATATTGTTGAGGATGAGAAAAAGGTTATTCTTTGTCATGCACGAACACCAGAGGATGCTAAAAATGGCTACAATCTTCTTAATGTAAGTAAAAAATCTGTCTTTGATAAGAAAGATTCCGAGGATGGAAAAGGTCATGACAACCATGTCGTAGATATTATCCCTTCTTTCACATATTTTGTTAAAGAAGATGTTTTCACTGGCGAATATGATTACAAAGATAAAAAGAAAGATGGAAGTTGTCCTAATGGATATGAAGAGTATGGAAAACTAGAGAATTGTAGAAAAGCTAAATATGAAAAACTAGATGTCGAGAAAACATACCCAGGAAGCGCTAAATGGCTATTAGAAGCTGGAAAGATAGTATTAGATAACGATTGTAAATTCCCTGAGCTATGTGAATATAAGACAGCTGCAAAATATGGAGAATGGAGTGATTGGAAGGGAGAGTTAGGTACATTAAATATTTACAAAGTTAGAACGGTATCTGCATTCGATCTAATCCAATATCAGTTATTTGGAGACGAATATGCTTGTAATACAGAAGATAGATATGATGCATGTGATATGACAGAAACAAAAACATCTGTATCTGCTTGGGTTGAAGATCCAAGTAATACTGAGAAGGAAATCCAAACTACAATAGTAGCAAAAGTTGATTCAACCGATGAGAAAGTAATATGTGAGAGCTCTTTTACCACTGCTTCAAGAGATATAGAGCAGGGAGAAGTATTAGGAGAAAATACTCAACAAGGGGAAGTATTAGGAGAAAATACACAACAAGGCGATGTTCTCGGTACTACATCAGTTGTATTAGCAAAGACAGGAGCTTCAAGTGATTTGTATATTTTCATTGTACAGGCTGTATTAATGTTAGGTACATTAGTAAGTGGTACATTATTAGTAAAAAAGTATATATAATCTAGTTAATGAATAGAACTCATTATTTAGTTTTAACAGCAGTACTCTTTTTGAGTACTGCTTTGTTTACAATATTTGTATTCATCCCAACAGTTAATCCTTATGAAGTGGTTAATGTCCAGTTACAGACTCCAATGAGAGAGACAATAGAGATTGAATCTCTTCCGAGCTTAAAGGATTTTTGGTCAATGGAAGAAAATACAACCAAAATAATTGATGCTCAAATACTTAATAGAGAATTACCGACTAAATGGCAAGGAAAAAAGATATTTTTTAAATATACATATATAGGAGAGTACTCTGAAAATACTCAAACCATATTAAATGATTTGCTCTTAAATGAGTATAAATGGCAAAAACAATTAGACGAGAACGGAAACATAGTCTTTGGAGGTATCATACTTGCAAAAGACAAAACCTATCAATTACATACACATAACTCATATTCAAAGGGTAATAGATATTTTCTTTTAGGGGATCTCTTAGATAACTATAATAGTAATAACGAGTTGATTGGAACACAAATACGATTCGGAAATGTAACCTTGGAAGCGAAATGGGCAAAAGATGTTAAGATATTAGAGGAAAATTCATTTCCATTTGCCGATTTAATAATATCTACCTGTTTAGAGAGAAACAGTTATAGAAGATTAGTAAGCGGTTGGGATATTGAAAGAGAGTAGGAAATCACTTATTCATTCATATCTCCATACCCTCCAGTAACAGGATCTCTAAAGAGAAATATCTTTGGAGGAAAGTAGGTAAATATTGCAAACTTAAGAGTAATTATTCCAATTAATATTAAGGAAACTAATTCGCTAAATATTGATATCTTGTTGTTTAAAATATAGTACTCAGAGAATATTCCTAATATTATTGCTAAATAAAAAATTAGAATTGTAAAATAAAAGGGAACCTTTTTTAACAATATCCTTAAAGGCTCATACAATAATGGAATAGTAAGAATCTCAACGACAAAAAGTACTAAGATACCATTAAAGAAGTTAGGAAAACTTCCTTTAAATACAATAAATTGGAATACCCCCGCCAACAGAGTAGGAGCTACTAACATCTTCATATGCTCCCATGTACTCTCATTAATGGCAGAAAAAATATGTAAAATTAATCCATTCTTAAACCAAGAGTGAGTAAAATGAAATATTGTACCTAAAGTAGAAAGAAGAAAGAAAGATATTATCAATACTGTTGTTAGAGTCATTACTATTAATATATATCAAAAAATAGTTGTTAAAGAAATACCATTACTAGGATATAATGTAAAAGTAGGTTGGTTGGGAGGTGGGGAAGCTCCCCAAGTTATCTTGTATAGCTTGCGATGTAGATTCATCTAGAGGTTTTAACCTAACATCGGTTCAAGTCCGACAACCTACATTTATTACTGGTATAATAAAAATATGAAATACAAAAGAATAACTGTATTAAATGTTTTCCTCCTTATTACTTTCTTTTCTTGTGTACTTATTCCCAAACTTAACAGTTATGCATATGAAGGAGTCAGTGAAACAAAAAGAATTGAGTGGGGGAATTTAAATACCTTCTCTGAAAGAAAAACTTCTGAAACCTTCTATCTTGTAGATACAGGAGGACAGCTAGGAATAGATGTATATACCTCTGCAAATTACAAAATTATGGCTGGATTTGGTTTCTACTATAGTTTAATACCATTTACTTTCCAAATAGATTCTGAAACAAGTTTTAACTTCTTACAACTAAAACCTAATCACCCCCAAACTGCTACAAGTATATTAAATGTTACCTCTGGAGCTGCACACGGATATACAGTAACTGTAAAACAGAATCATCAATTAGAAAAAGTTGATAAACCAAGTACATTTATACAAGACACCATAGGTGACAACTCTGATATCACACATCTTCAGGAAGGTCTTTGGGCATCAAATACTACACATGGGTTTGGATACACACTAGATAACCTAGTTGGAACAGATGCAGTATTTACGACAGGTTATAGACAATTTGCAGATGAATCTAACAATGAACAACCAGTAATAATAGTTGAAAATACAGGAGTAACAAGAACATCAAGTGTTAGAGTAGGTTACAAAATAAACATAGGTGGAAGCCAAGAAGCTGGATACTATACATCCAAAATCTATTACAATTGTACAGGAACATTCTAATTAAAAAGAACAAAGTATGATAAAAAAAATATTGTATTTAATAATTGGGATTATATTTTTTTCTGTGAATATTTCAAACATATTTGGGCAAGAACTTAACTTTCAAATATACCCAACAATACTCGAAGTAGAAAGTGAACCTGGACAAATAATTAAACATCAGTTCATCGTTAGAGGATCTGGTGGAGGAAATTACTTCCTTAAGATATATTCCCTAGAGGTAACTGATAAGAGTGGTCACTTTATCTCCAGCAAAAAAGCAAATGATTATGTTAGCTGGATAACCTTAAATCCCACTCTCCTAAATTTTGATGCCTATGAAGAGAAAAAGGTAGACATAATAATAAATATTCCAGAGAATACAACATTAGGTGATTACTACCTTACAATAGCTATGGAAAGAGAGTTAGAGGATAAAAATGAAGGTCCTGTTCTAGGTGGCTCCTTAGAAATTCCTCTATTGATTACTGTAATGAAAGAGGGAGAACCCAAATTAACAGGTCTAATTGAACAATTTAAAACTCAATATATTGATTTTTTTAATCCTGTTAAATTTAATATTCAAATTAAAAATTCTGGAATTAGAAAGCTCAAATCTTTTGGAGTATTAGAAATAAAAAATAAATTAACAAATAAGACATACAGTAAGGAGTTAATCCCACAAAATGTATTAGCTGATTCTTCCAGAATTGCTGTAGATGAAGAAGGCTTTGTTCAAGGGAATGATTATGTCTCTTGGGTGTCTCCAGATTTTATTGGTATATACTCTGCAAAAGTAAACCTTTATGATAAATTCCATTCGGAGGAGAATGCTCAGATTTTAACTTCTAGTCCCGAATTAACCTTTATATATCTTGATTTTTTTCTACTGATAGGCATTCTCTTATCACTTGCTCTCTTTATACTCCTATATTTATATAGAAAACTTAAATTATAAATTGACATTAGTTAATAAATTGTATAGATTATTACTGATTAAGATTCTTTAAATTACATGTAAAGTTATGAAAAACAAAAAAGTATCTGTTCTTTCTCTACTGTCTATAACACTTTTCACATTACTCCTAACTTTTTTTCTTTTCACAAAGCAAAGGGCTTCTGCTGCATTTTTAACTACTATTTCCGACACTTTAAGTAGGATAGAAGATAATACAGATGCAAATCATACCATTGAGTTTGTAACACCAACAGGAGTAGATCAAAGTACAGACACAATAGTATTAACCTTTGATGATACAGGAGATGCATATGATCTTTCTGGTCTTACATTTCAAGACTTAGACCTTGCAGTTGATAATGATGCAGCTTGTGATGGGACTTGGACTGAGAAAACATTAGCCGCTGCTGCTGCTGCTGGAGTATGGGGAGTAACAATAAACACTACAAATGATACAATCACATTAACTGCACCTACGAATGCTACTTCTGGTGAAATACCTGCAAATAGATGTGTACAAATAGAAATAGGTACTAACGCAACATCAGGAGGTGCAGGAGCCGGACAGATTGGAAACCCCGCTGCTGGAACATATATTACTTCAATCTCTGGTACATTTGGTGATACAGGAAGCTATGCAGTTGCTATAGTTGCTGATGACCAAATAGATATAACTGCAAAAGTCGACCCAACTTTAACTGTAACAATTAGTGCAGACTCGTGTGCATTGGGAACACTAACTGCCAACTTCATTGAAACCTGTACTTACTCTGTGACAGTATCAACCAACGCGTCAAATGGATATGTGTCTACAATACTAGCCGATGGTCTTCTTAGAAATACGATAAATGATATTGATGATGCAACAGATGGAACTGTAAACAAAGGTCAGGAGGAATATGGTATAGGAACATCAAAAACAGGACAAACAATTCTACAAAACACATCTTGCACCGATCATGACGCAGGAATTTCACAACCAGCTTCAAGACTTTTAACAACGGCACAACAGTTTGCAAATTCTACAGCCGCAATTAGTGCAGATGCAGCAACTGTATGTCATCTGGCTTCGGTTTCAGGAGCGACCCCTGCTGGTAGTTATGCTCAAGTTGCTACAATAGTAGTTACTGCGAATTTTTAATTTATTAGTTTTTTAAGAGAAATGAAAAAGATAATGCCCCTCTTTACATTAATAGTATTGACCCTAACCTCATTCATATTTCTCTTATCAACTTCCTTAACAAAAGCCCAAGAAGGTCTAACCCTTCAGGTGTCCCCTCCAATACTAGAAATTGAGATTAAACCTGGAGAGACATATAGCGACTTTATAAAATTTGAAAACCTTAGTGCAACAGAAACCTTAACTCTATATCCTCAAATACTTTCTTTCAAAGCGAAGGGTGATGAAGGAGCACAAGAATTTATTGAAGACACTGCTGAAACAACCAATTTTTCTTTAGCCCAATGGGTCGTTATTTCAACAGATATGGTAGTAATTAAACCTCTTGAAAGAATAGTTCTTCCATTTACTATCACAGTCCCTGTTGACGCAGAACCAGGTGGTAGATATGCTGCAGTATTTCTAGGTAATCAACCAATAGTTCCAGAAGAGGGGAGTAATGTCGCCTTAGGCGCTAAGACAGGATCTATAATACTTGCGAAAATTAGTGGTGATGTAACTGAATCTGCAACTTTAACAACCTTTAAAACTGGAAAAGAATCATATCAATATCCTCCTGTAGATTTTGAAGTCGTAATTAAAAACAACGGAAATATTCATGTTAAACCAGAGGGAAATATTCAAATTACAAATATGTTTGGCAAAGAGGTAACAAAGGTAGATATAAATAAATCAGGAGGGAATGTTCTCCCAGAATCTAGTAGAAAATATACTCCAAGTTGGGAAACTGATAAGTTTACGCTAGGTAAATTTACTGCTGTTTTAAATCTTACATACGGAGAACAAAACCCTATGAATCTATCTCAAACGATTTCATTCTGGGTATTACCTGTTAAAGAGATAGTAATTGCACTCGCTGCGCTATCATTACTAATACTACTTTTTTTCGTGTTAGTAAAAACTTACAACAGGATGATTATGAAAAAGGCACTAAAAATGAGGGAAGAAGTAGAGAAAACAAACCCTATCACTAATACTCAAACCAGTGCAACTCCAACACCTCAAAATACCCCTGTAAATCCACCTTCTCAGATGTCATAAAAAACCTCTGAAAAATTGACATATTGTACGCTTCTCTCTATACTATTAGCATAGGATATTATGCTAAAAAACATGCCTAAAATAATAGATAAAAGTAGTAAAATATTTTCTAAAAAATATATATCTTTAATAACTCTCATTCCCTTACTATTAGGTATAGCATTATCAATACTCTTTAAAGATTTTAACTTCCAAGAATTACTCTCCTCAGATGCAGTTATTACAGCACCAGATATTTTAGGTATCTCTGCACCTAATGTAATGTCATTTCAAGGGAGATTAACCGATAGGTCAGATACTCCAATAACTGCTCCTACATCCGTTACATTTAAGATTTACAATGTACCTTCTGGAGGAACAGCCCTTTGGACTGGTACCTGCTCATTAACCCCTGATGGTGATGGAATATTTGACGCTTTACTCGGTAGTGAGTGTGGTAGTGCAATACCTGATACAGTCTTTGGAGAAAACGTTGATACATACCTTGGTATAACAGTAGGATCAGATACTGAAATGACTCCTAGACAAAAGATAGTGTCATCAGCATATGCATTAAATGCAGATACCTTAGATGGTTTTGATTCATCTCAGACACCAGGAGTAAATAATGTGGTAGTACTAGATACTTCAGGGAATCTAACTTTTGGTATTACAAATCCAGTAATATCATCTTCAGGAGATATAGTTCTTTCTCCTACAGATAATCTAGGAGTGGGAACCACAAACCCTCTATTTAGGACCCATATAGTTGAGTCAGGTGCAACAGGAGAAGCTTCTTCAATTCTTACTGGGGGAGATACAGGAAAGGCCTTAGTTATACAGGGTAATGGAGGTGCTTTTATTTCAGGTAGGGATGTAACAAATAATGTTGAATATTTATTAGGTACTGCTTCTGGTTCTTCAGTTTTTATGGGTTCTGCAACAGCTCATAATCTCTCCTTTAGAACAAACAATCTTGATAGAATAGTTATTCAGGGTTCAAATGGATATTTTGGTATTGGAGATTTATCCCCAGCATCATTATTTACTGTAGGTAATGGAGATCTATTCCAAGTAAATAGTAGTGGTGATTTAATAAAGATTAAGAATGTAACATACTCATGGCCTAGTAGTAATGGTAGTGGTGTACTTACAAATAATGGTAGTGGTAC
>JAAZAL010000026.1 GCA_012514355.1 Candidatus Dojkabacteria bacterium | reverse complement strand
TCTACAGTAGAGATTTTCTTCCTGGATATTGGCTCAATATATGTAATACTCTCTATCTCATTTCCCCAGAACTCAATACGAACTGGAAAATCTTCATAGGGCATAAAAAGCTCTAAAGTGTCCCCTCGTATAATGTAGGTTCCTGATATTAAATCTGTAGATTCTCTTTCGTACCTTAAAAATGTTAATTCTGAGGAAAGCTTAGATATATCAATATTTTGTCCTACCCTTATCTCTATAGATTTGTTTTCATAGTTATCTGGACTACCAATATTGTAGATACAAGACACTGATGCAACTACAATAGTATCCCTTCTTGTTCTTGCTGCATTCATAGCACTTAATCTTAATTTTTCAATCTCATCATTGACCTCTGATTCTTTTTCAATATATAGATCTCTTGCAGGAATATATGCCTCTGGTTGGTAGTAATCGTAGTATGATACAAAGTATTTTACTGCATTGTTTGGAAAGAACTCTTTAAACTCTTCATACAGTTGAGCGGCTAGAGTTTTGTTGTGTGAAAGTACTAGAGTAGGTCTTTGTAATTTAGAGATTACATTAGCCATTACAAAGGTTTTACCGGAACCAGTTACTCCTAAGAGTACCTGTTTCTCTTTTTTCCCTTTAATATTACTAACCAAGGTATTAATGACTTTTCCTTGGTCAATAGAGGGTGTAAGTTTTGTATCTAGTATGAATTTTTCTTCCATATCCCTAATTTTAACAGATTAATATATTTCTGTGTTAAAATATTTAATATGAAAGAATATATTCTTAATACATTACCACAGGAATTAGTTAATCAAATTGCAGCTGGAGAGGTCATAGAAAGACCTGCTTCGGTTGTTAAAGAGTTGATAGATAACAGTATTGATGCGAAAGCAACTAAGATACAAATAAGGATTGAGAATGGTGGGATTGATTTAATTGAGATAAGTGATAATGGGGTAGGTATACCACAGGAGAGTTTGAATGATATTTTTAAATCACATACAACTAGTAAAATCTCTTCTTTAGAGGATTTAAACAGTCTTTTGACGATGGGATTTAGAGGGGAAGCACTTTCTACAATACTTTCAGTTTCTCAAGTAGAATTAATTTCAAAGTATGTAGGAAGTGAAACTGCTTCAAAGATTACTTTTAGAAGTTTTAATGATTTTGATATTACAAAAGCAGCAAGGGAGTCTGGTACTGTTGTTTCTGTTAAAGGACTTTTTGAAAAGATTCCAGCAAGAAGAAAATTTTTAAAGACTCCTCAAACTGAGTACAAAAAAATTCTTGATATCCTTTTTCCTTACTTCTTAATATATCCAAATATTCATTTCTCTGTAATTAAAGATTCTAAGCAGGTAATAGAGCTTCCTAAGGTATTAAATTCGAATCCTAATACTGTTGAAATAGAAAGAGTTAAGAAAGTTTTAAAGGATGAGTATATAGATAGGATGATTAAAGTTTTTTACGATGGAAATGGAATAAAGATTTCTGGTTTTACAGCTCATCCCTCTGATCATCAGAAAAGGTACTCTAATCAATATATTTTTGTTAACAGTAGACCTATTTGGGATAGTGGTATAGCTAAAGCTGTACTAACTGGATATGAAAGATACATTCCTTTTGGAGAGAAAGTTCCATATATTTTATTAATTGATATCAATCCAGATCAAATTGATATTAATGTTCACCCAAGAAAAGAAGAAATTCGTTTTTTAAATCCTTTTAGAATATATTCATCAATATCTGAAGCAATACAAAGAGCTGTTAGTACAGTTACTACATACAGAGTAGATTCTGAATTTAAAACTCCCTCTTTAAACCCAATTAATGATTACAATTCTCATCAAAGCATTGGTAAAACATACTCAAGTAGGGATATTACTTTTAAAGCTAATCAGAGTAGTTCAGTTAAGGATAGTTTGCTTTTTAGCCAAGAGGTTTTAAATGATACTGGGTATATTAAAAGTACTGATAGTGTGATATTTGAAGAAGGATATAAAAAGATTAGAAATATATTCCAAATTTTTAACAAATATATCGTTATTGAATTTGAAGACCAGACCCTTTGGTTAATAGACCAACACGCTGCAGCAGAAAGAATTACGTTTGAAAAACTTTTAAACAGTAAAGAGGTAAAATTAGAACAACAGAATTTCCTAGTACCAATCTCCCTTCAATACTCATTAAATGAGATGACTAAATTTGAGAATCTTAAGGAATTCTTTTCAGATTTAGGTTTTAAATACAGTATTAATAAATCTGAAATTAATATTGAATCAGTTCCTGTTGAGTTTGTTAATGTAGATTTAAAAGCACTCTTTGATGAGGTATTTGCCTTAGGAGATGAGAGCAGAGATATCTCTAAAGAGTTAAATAAATTAAAAGATGATATATTAGCTACAATATCTTGTCATACAAGTATTCGAAGTGGACAAAGTTTACATAGGGAGGAGATGATTGATATATACAGTAAGTTAATTAAATGTGAAAACCCATATAGCTGTCCTCATGGAAGACCAATTGTATGGAAACTAACTTTAAGTGAGATAGATAGTAAATTTGATAGGACATATTAATTATGAGAAACACAGGAACACTTTATTTAATTCCTACATCTTTAAGTAAAAGACAACTTAAATATGAACTTAAAGATTCTGATTTAGATATTGTTAAAAATTTGAAATTCTTCATTGTTGAAACTCCTAAAACAGCTAGGGCATTTCTACAGGATATGGGAATGGTATTACAGGAGTTAAATATGGGGATATTGGATGAACACAGTAAAAGTAAAGATCTTCCATTTCTTTTAGAACCCCTTATTGCAGGAAATGATGTAGGTCTTATGAGTGATGCTGGTTGTCCAGGTGTCGGAGATCCAGGAAATATGGTAGTAAGAGAGTGTCATAGGTTGGGTATTAAGGTTGTGCCTTTAGTTGGTCCATCTTCTATTTTACTTTCTTTGATGGCTTCTGGCTTGAATGGTCAGAGATTTAAATTCTGGGGATATTTACCAAAGGAGCCCTTAGAGAGAAAAAAGAAGATTAAATATATTGAGAGACAATCTAAATTAAATTCTGAATCTGAAATCTTTATTGAAGCTCCATACAGAAACAAATCAATTTTTAATGATTTAATAGAGGTATGTAATCCTAATACTGATTTAACAGTAGCAATAGATTTAACTGGAGAAAATGAAAGTATATATACAATGAGTATAAAGGAGTGGAGACAGAGTAAAGATATTAAAATATTAGACATTCCCAGTATATATATACTTCAAGCTAAAAGATGAACAAGAAATCGGATAAAATGTATACTCAAATTGTGAAATTAACGCGTACTGCCTTAATTCTTTTTTTTCTTACCATCTTACTTTTTATCTCCTTTATTAATCATCAAGAGTATAAAAACTCTTCCCCATATGATGTAGTAGTGTCTGATATTAAAGCAAATAGTGTAAATATCTCTTGGAAAACACTTAAAAATGTTCCTACCTATGTGAAGATTAATAAGGAGAAAACTCACTACGGTGATGGAGAGCCCTCAATATTCCACACTGTTAGAATTGATAATCTAGAACAGTTAACCGAATATCAATTTAAAATTACAGATGGTCACAGAGAGTGGAAGAAGGTCATTTTAACAGAGTCTAAAAGTATAAGACCTATTGCGAAAAGTGAGTTCTACTTTATTACTACAAAGCTACAGGAAAACATAGAGCTTCCCTCCTTATTAGAAATAGAATCTAATAGCAATGAGTTAGTATACATCTCCCTACAAAACTCTCTTACGGGTATGAATTCAAAAGTTAAAAGTATCTATACTAATGAGTATGGGAACGCTCTTATTGATAAGAATTTCTTTAATTTAGATTGGCAGGAAGGTAATTATTCTCTTAATATCGTCCCTGCTTTTGCTACAGATGGGGTTGTTTCTGAATCTATTTCTGTACATGCCTCTGAAATTAATTGTAATTTAAATGCTCCAGAGCAAACAATTGATGGAGTAACAAGAGAAGAATTTGCTAATTATGCTACTAGATGGGTAGATGGAAGAGGGAAAAACTAC
>JAAZAL010000003.1 GCA_012514355.1 Candidatus Dojkabacteria bacterium | reverse complement strand
TTCTATTGCTTCCATCGTTGTGTCATAGTGCTCAGAAGGAATCATCTCTGTTGCACCCAATGCTGTTTTATCTAATTTGGGATTATCAATATCTGTTGTCATACCACATAGGTATATCTTTTTAACACTACCTGCTCCATCTGCGGATCTAAATATACTTCCTACATTAAAAGCGGATCTAATATTGTCTAATACAATATGTATTTCCATTATCTAAATATATTATTTAATATGTAATCTAGGTCCACATTATCATCTTTAACTAACTCTTTTGCAACTGATTTAGCTCTTTTAAACATTTCAATATCAGTAAGAGATGCAATTTTAAATTGAGGGATACCAGACTGTTTAAGACCGTATACCTCACCTGGGCCTCTTCTTTCTAAGTCGTATTGTGCTACATCAAAACCAGATGGATGAGAAGCAAAATATTTTAATCTATCTACTACCTCTGGATTACCTTCTTCATTTCTACTTGGTATTACAAAGCAGTATGACTCTATTTCTCCCCTACCAACTCTACCTCTAAGTTGATGTAGCTGTGCGAGTCCAAATCTATGTGCATCTTCTATTATCATTACTGTTGCTTGGGGCATATCTATTCCTACCTCAATTACAGATGTAGATACTAGTATATTAATTTCTTTTTTTCTAAATCTTTATAATATTTCTGTTTTCTCTTTCTCTTTTAATTTTCCATGCATTAATTCTATGCTCATATCTTTAAAGTGTATCTTTTTGAGATTTTCAAATTCAGTAAGTACAGCTTTAGCATCAAGTACAGCACTCTCTTCAATTAGGGGGTAGACAATGAAGGCTTGTTCTTTAAATTTGCTTTCCTTAATCTTTTTATTTACCCATTCAAAGCAATCATCTCTTTTGTTATATGGTACATACTTAGTAATTATTTCTTTCTGCATCTTAGGTTTTTCTTTAATGGTAGATACCTCTACATTACCAAATACAATTTCAGTTAGACTTCTAGGTATGGGAGTTGCTGTCATAGTAAGGTAGTGAGGTATATTGGTTTCACTTTTAAGTAGTTGTTCTCTTTGCTCTACTCCAAATCTATGTTGTTCATCTACAATAACTAGGTTGAGATTTTCGGGTATATCAGCTTTATACAAAACTGCATGGGTTCCTACTATTAATGAGTTTGGAGATTTTGATTTACTTTTTTGGGAGGATATCCATATCTGAACATCGATATCAAAAGATTTGAGAAGTTTTTGAAATGTTTCAAAATGTTGTTGAGCAAGTACTGTTGTTGGGGCAAGTATTACGGCTGAAAAACCATTTCTAATACATTGTAAAATTGCTATTGCACTTACTACTGTTTTTCCACTTCCTACATCTCCATTTAAAAGTCTGTTCATTGGGTTATTAGCATCTAGGTCTATTAGAATTTCTTTAATACTGTTCTTTTGGTCGTTTGTTAATTCATATGGAAGGGATTTGAGAAATGATTTAGTTAAATCTTTATCCTCTTTTATTGGAAGTGATTTTAATTTACTTCTTACCTCTCTTTCTTTTTCAATTAATATTCCTATTCTTAACATTTCATCAAAAGCAAGTCTCTCCCTTGCTTTTATTAATATATCCTTATCTTTTGGAAAGTGAATCTGTTCAATACACTCTCCTAGTAATGGAAGGGATTGAGAAGTGAGGATTGAATTTGGGAGAGGGTCTTTTATTATTTTTTTAATTTGTTTTTCTATTGGAATTATTGTATTTCTAATTGTTCTTGATGAGAGCCCTTCTGTTTCGTGATATATTCCAATTATCTTTCCTAAATGTTTTTGAGAAGAAATATCTCCTGTATATTTTTCATACTTTGGGTTGTATATACTTTTTGTTTTTCCTTTTTCTGTAATCTTTCCATCAAATATATACCACTCTCCTTTATTAAATGCTTTAGCAAGATAGCTTTGATTAAAGTAAGAAAGTTCTAGTAAAGAGTTGTATTGGTCTGTTACTTTTACTTTAGTAAGTACTTTATGGGTTTTGGTATATATATTTTTTGTTTCTAGTATTTGAGCTAAGAATGTTCCCTCTTGAATTGATTTAAAATCCTGGATACTAAGTATTTCAGATGTATCTCTATATCTAAAAGGGATATGAAAGAGTAAGTCTTTAATAGTAGAGATATTCAGTTTTTGAAATTTGTTGTATTGGTTTAAACCAACACCCTTAAGTGTTGTGATTAAATCCTCTAAGGAGATATCTTCCATACTAAAGGACACCTAGTATACTTAGTAAAATTGGAATAGTGATACTTCCAATCATTACCACTGCAATGAATATGCTTACTATCTTAGTTATTAACTGTTTTGTCTTTTTCTTCATGTTTATATTCTACAAAGAACTAAGAACTTTTCCAAGTTTTTTGTATTTTACTTTTAGTTGAGGGAGAATTAGCATACATTACCCACTCCTGTTTTACACTTTTTTTACCTATTTGAGTAATGATTTCAATTTCATCTCCAGTTTTAACTTGATAGTCTAGTTTTTCGGCTTTTCCATTTACTTTCGCTGATACCATTCGATATCCAACATCTGTATGAACTTTGAAGGCAAAGTCTACAACAGTATCTCCTAAATCCAATTGTAATATTTTACCTTTAGGTGTGAATGCAAATACACTGTTAGGGAATATATTTACATTTATTGGTATTGAGAAGTTCTTGTCTCTTTGAGATATATGTTTATTAATTTCTTTATGTACCTCTTCTACCCAATTGTACTTTTCTGTAGGGTTTGCATATCTACTTTTACTTTCTTTGTATGCAATATGGGATGCTGGTCCATATGTATTAAAGTAATACATATCATGAGTAAGTATTTGTATTTCAATTATACTTGGTGATATTTCATCTAATACTATTGGTCCTTGTAGCGCTTTGTATCCATTCGGTTTAGGATGCGTTATGTAATCATCGAAATCCTGAGTTATGATATCTCCCTTATCCATAATTTTTTCTAATATATCAAAACAGCTTTCTTCTCTATCAGTAACTACTCTAAAAGCAATTAAGTCTTTAATATTTGATATATCAACTTTTCCTGTTTCTTTTAACTGTTTTTTCTGTTTATTGTATACACTGTATATACTTTTTACTCTTCCATATACAAAAGTTTGTGGAGAAATATCTTTTAGAATATATTTTAAATATTTTAAATACTTCTCTTTCATCTCCCTTGTGTAATGGTTTTCTTCCATCTTACTTTTTATCATTTGATACTCTTCTGGCTTGTATATTTCTAAGGCTTTTTCTTCTAACTCTTTTTTAATCATGTCGAGATTAAGATATTCAGCTAGGGGAGCGTAGAGGTATATAATCTTTTGGAGTTTTGTTCCTAATCTCTCTTTAGGCATATATTCAATGGTTCTAACATTATCCAATGTATCTGCTAGTTTTATTAATACGGGTCTTAGATCTTTAGCATTATTTAGAATGAACTTGGTTATAACTTCGTATTCAGTTTCAGTACTTGCTGTTGCTTTACTAATATCATTGTATTGGTTAATGAGGGTAAGGACTTCTAATCCGAACTCTTTTTCAATTTCTTGTGAGATTTCTTTCTCTTTTTGTGGGGAGTTTGTAATACAGTTATGTAAAAGTCCTGCAATCATGGTGGTTGCGTCCATTCCCATCTCTCCTAAGGTTATTGCTATTCTAAAGGAGTGATTAACATATGGTTCTCCCGAAAATCTCATTTGGTCTTTATGGAACTTTTCAGCTGCTGATATGGCTTTGATAACCTGAGCTAGATACTCTTTTGGAGCTAAGTCCTTAATTTGTTGTTTGTAATCAGGTTCTATCATTTAGTGGATTGCTATTAGGATTAAAGTATTTCTAATCTACTTCTATTTAGGAACATATTTGACTTGATATACATGCCTTCCACACCTAATTACAGTAATTTCACCTAATTGGATCTGTTTACTCCAATCAGTTATTTTTTCGTTGTTAATACTTACAGCACTTTGTTGTACTAATCTTTTGGCTTGAGATTTACTATCTGTTATCTTACACTGCACTATTAAGTCAAGGATATTAATACTTTCAGTATTAATTTCTAAAGTAGGTAATTGTGT
>JAAZAL010000137.1 GCA_012514355.1 Candidatus Dojkabacteria bacterium | reverse complement strand
TTCTCTTTATACAAATAACTATCACTTGGAATATGGTCGGTTGTTGTGATTTCTTTTTCATTAAAGTTCTTATAAACTCTGTATAATGAGCCACCCGTTCTAATGTTGTTGGCCGGGTCGCTCAAGAATGCCTGAAAATCAGCAATATTTGAAAAACGGTGAGTCGCATTTATGAACCTATCCGTTGATTCACTGTAGAAGGAACTAATGTTCTTTCCGATCAATAGGATCATGTTATCCTTTCTCTTTCTGGAATTAAGCGAATCCTGCTGTTGGGTTTTCAAATACGTTACGATGATATCCGCCTGTCCAATTTCCTTTTCCGGGTACACTGGAAATAGTTGTGAAAACCCACGTGGGCTCAAAATAAAGAAAAGAATGATGATTAAACTGACAGATTTTTTCATTTAGATCAATAATAAAAATCAACACCCAAATTAAAAAAAATTCAACCACAAAAGCAAAAAAATCGATCAAAAAAACCAGAACAATTCCATATGTCATGTTTTCAATTTCCTGGGTTGCTAATCGGCAGTGAGTTCAATGGGGTTGTTGCGGCGCCGCATATTGTTCTGAGCTCTGTCTAAATTAGTGTTCTCATGAATGGGCATTCCGGTTGACAGAAGTCCTCCAACAAAATCTTGCCGGAACCTTTCGCGCGATTGAAAGAAAACTGATTTAGTGGTTTCAATGTAACGAGAATCACGGAAGTAAATTGATTTGCTTCCTGCTTCCAGGTAACGAATTGATTGGAGCTCAAAACAATAGTATTTTTTTGTGTCGCAGATGTTCAAAATAAGCCCGGGCAATCCGTTAAACTTATAGGGTCCATCATTGAATGGAATTTCTGGTGCAAACCATGCCTCCCAGGTTCTTCCGCCAAAATCGGCAATGGATTTTTGAACTTCATTACCTAGAATTTCTGAATTATCATTCATTAACACCCAATTAAACAAATCAAGGTCTTCCTGATATTTGTAACTGTCGGGCAGAACGTAATCAATGGTTGTTATCTTTCCTTCAGGATAAGCCTTGAAAATTTCCCAATGATGTGAGAATCTTGGCCTGTTTCTAAAAAGATCAGAAAAATCCATATTTGGATTTGAAACAAGTGCCGAATCCATATACAGATTCCCCATGCTGATAAAACGGCTGACTTGTTTTCCAATTTGCAATACAAATATTTCCGTGCGAATGCTTTCCTTATCGGTTGAGTCTCTTTGAAAAGTAAGCTTATAGTGAAGTTCGAGAACAACCTCATCTATTGGTTTAATGTTACTTTGGCCTTTAACCAAGCCTGGAAAAGAAAAAGTTATTATTGTTAAAAATGCAGCAAGAGGTTTCATTTTTTTGTGTTTTAAGCCCCAAAAAACAAATTAAAAAGAGGTTTTGCTTTTTGGGGCTGTTTTTAAAGGGTCATCTTAAACATTTCTTAGCAGCCATAGATATCATACCACTCTTCAAGCATTCGCTGCTGTTGAATGATTAACTCGGTGCCTTCGCCATCACCGCAAATAAGTGCATACCCAAAGCATTCATCTTCCCAGGTAACGCATTTCCAGTCATTACTTCCGGCGGTCTTTGCCAAGCCCATGGTCATTGCCGCCACAAAAACCATAGCTAAAATTTTTCGTCTCATAACTTAATGATTTTGGTTTGTAAATAAAAATACATACAAATCAAAAAAAAACGATTAAAACAAGAAAAATATGAAAATAATTTTAATTTAGAATTATTTTAAATTACTCTGGTCGAAACATAATTGGGTAAAAAGTCAAAAGTTTCCTAATTGTTCAATCGGCGGTAAGTTCAATGGGGTTGTTTCGGCGGCGCATGTTTTGTTCGATGCGCTGGGGGGTGTCGGCCGGGGTTTCGATCAGGAACTCCTTTACGATGTTCACGGCATCTTCCCTGAACTTTCTTTCAGCTTCCCAAAAGCGTTTTCGGGTG
>JAAZAL010000025.1 GCA_012514355.1 Candidatus Dojkabacteria bacterium | reverse complement strand
CTCTATACTTAATTTCCCAAAATCTTGGGTAATAGGGTCAATGGTAAAGGCTACGCCACTAACTTCAGCTTGTACCATTTTCTGAACTACTACAGCTAACTTCACATCAGCAAGATTAATACCTTTTGAAGAGGCGTATGCAACTACATCATCAGTAAACAGAGAAGCGTATATCCTTTTGATTGACTCTAAAAGATTTTTTGCACCTCTTACATTTAATTCTGTACTAAATATTCCAGAAAATGAAACTTCTGGATTAGAAGGAAATATTACCGAAGATCTAACTGACACCCATGCATCTGTAAATCCAGATATTCGTGTATATGCAGAAAGAATATCATGGATATCACTATCCTCATATTCACTTTTTAGTAAGGATTTCAAAACTTCAGATTCATTTGGATTTCTACCTTTTTCAAGTAAAGTCTCCCCATCTCTAGAAAGAGATTGAGACACCAATTTATCAAATACCACAGGGGATACTACAAAGAAATCAGGAATTGGAATATCCATATCCTTAAGTTCAAAAAGAGATAACCCCTTTCTTCCAACAGAGGATTCCTTAAGCTTAGAAAATGTAAAATCTTCCCAGTAGTAAACAACTTTTTTCCCTTTTATTATAACTTCAGACATCGTTTAGGCAGTAATATTAGGTATTAAATAATGGTACCTTTAGCATCAATTTTTTGCAAGTCTACATAGAACTCATAGCAGATCTTTGATATTACTAAAGCTGGAACAGATAAAATGGCTCCCCATACACCAAAGAGTATGAGAAAGATAATGGCAGAGAAAAGAACAAACACAGGTTTAACTCCAGCTGCTGTTCCCATTACCTTAGGAATAATGAAATTGTTTTCAATCTGCTGATATATTAAAAATATTATCAACAGGATAAATGCAGTAAGAGGACCACTAGTTATTAAAGCAATTAGAAGGGGAGGAACGCTAGATACGGTAGCACCCAAAGAAGGAATAGCTGATAAAAGTGCTACTAAAACTCCCATAGGAAGTGCAAAGGGTACACCTAATATGGCTAAGATTAACCCTAAAGTACAACCCGCTATAGCACTAACTGTCGCTTGACCAAGCAACCATCTCCCTAATTTGCTTTCAAGATCTAATACTAATTTTTTAACTCTAAATCTTTTTTCATCAAAAGTAATTCTTTTTAAACCAAAATCTAATACCTTATCATGTTCTAATACTAAATATACAGAAAATACTATAGAGGCAAGAGTAATAGATACCCATCCAAACACACCTCCCACTGTTTTAATTCCTTTTTCAAAACTATCTACAGAGGTTAACTTATCCAAACCCTCTGTAATAGCTTTATTTATTGCCTCTGTTTCAAGACTTATTCCCCCAATATTTATTCCATTTATTTTAGAAGTAAAATTTTCAACCCAAATTGGAATATTACTACCTAAATTACTTAATTGATTAATAAAGGGGATAAATATTAAAGAGGTAATCGATAATAGAAGTATAAATCCAATAAAGTAGGTAATTGTTATTGCCCATCCCTTAGATATTTTTCTTTCTCCAAACCATTTAATTATTGGCAATACTGCAGACATAATTACAGTACTTAAAAAAAGAAATACAAATACTGTAACTAACTGTTGACCCCAAAACAGTAAAGCTAAAATAGCTAACACAAAGGATACAAATTTCCAAGAGAACTCAATAGTCACTACTGGTCTTTGAGGTTTAGAAAAATGTTTCTCTTTTCTATTTCCATTTCCATTGTTATTACTATTATGAATTTGATTCTGCTTATTAATATTTAATATCTTGGTCATACTTTCTAATTAATAAAATATATATTATGAAATTATACCAGCAAAATTGAAAGTATACATTAACTTTAATCACAAATTGTTATAGGTGGTATATTTTTTCTTAATTAATATCCCGTTATAGACTACCACCTTTTTTAATAGAAAGTGGTATTAATTTTGCTGCAATAATAGATGATATTGGTACAACTAAAAGTATTCCT
>JAAZAL010000024.1 GCA_012514355.1 Candidatus Dojkabacteria bacterium | reverse complement strand
ATGCATACCTGGACCAGAGGGATATGGGAATTCTACTAAAAGGTAGTATTTAGGCCTGTTTTTATCTAAGTCTTTACCTTCGTACAATGAATCTGAAAACCACTTATCTTGCCATTTCTTTTCGAAATCTTTAGGTTGATACTCTTTTTGCATACTCCAATTATATACAAATATATCCTAATATTCTACTTTTGGTATATCAATTCAAAAGATTAGAATAGCAGCGTTTTACATGCCCGTGAAAAATGAAGGTTTTTAATTCACTATGTAGAAATAATTTTAACAATGAGTAGGATTCTCTGTACTCAAAATTTAATATTAATTCTCTGGTGAAAAGAGTTGATTTGAAATTGCATCTTTCTGTCCCCTAAGATCCTCCTTATCAACATTGCTTGGTTTTATCCATCCTATCCTACCCTCACCACTTACTTTAATAATTTTGTCGGAAGTATTGAATATTATAGAACCAACCCTAGCTTTTAAAAATGGCTCTGTTAATTCAACAACTTCAACTCTTTGTCCAGGCTTATGCCCAGATGGAATATATCCTTCTGAATCACCCTTTAATAGTACTATATCACCCAATTGTATTGTAGGTATTTCGGGATTTTGTTTAAGATTAATTAGAGCAATTACTTGTCCCTCTTCAACAATAACACCTGTGTACCCAAATATATCATGATTATTAGTACAAAAAGGCCTACCCTCAACAGGAGATGGAGGTATATAAGTATCCTCAATTACCCTTCTGTTCATTTCATTTTGTAGTTTATCAAAATTTTGCTGCCCTGGGTTTGGAGCTATAGGTATTGAATCAAATAAATCTGTTGTCATAATCCTTTATTAATAAATAAGAACAATGAATTGTAACATAGAGAAATTTATGAATCAATCTACCTTACATTGGTAATAATTCTTAAGCAATCAAGACTATCCCTAAATGACAAGGCGCATCAACTTAATTGTATAACATACTCTACTCTTGTGGGTTTAAGATTATACCCATAAATATTATAATATCTTCAATTGTATCCTCAATTGTAAAGAAGAATGGCCTATCTACAATCATTTTAAATTTCTCTTCCGGATCCATTGGCATTGAAGTTAACTCCATTCCTACCATAGTAACTGCAGCAGCTTCGGTACCCTTCTCACTGACATCTATATATGTTTTATGAACAACATCACTAATATATACGTTAGCATCAGTAAGAGAAATCATTCTCTCAAAATTTGCCTTCTGTGAATCAAAAGCATCAATAACTCCTAAATTAATCAATGCATCTTTCATACTATCAGAGTACTCAGACTTAAACTTAGGAAGACTTAAAGAACCTTCTTTAATACTGAAATTCTTCTTCCAAGAATTGTACTTCTCCATTGTTATATTTGAAACAAAATCCGTTATATCTGTTTTCTCATTTGGTAGATATACTCTCATAACAAACCTTCCGTTTTCTCCATAAGGCAATTCAATTGCTTGTATCTCTGAACCTTCTTGATAGTTTATACTATCAAAACTCTTATTCATCATTTCAACCTTTTTCTTTGAACCATTAACTAGAGTGAAATCCTCTTCTGTAGTAAGTTCTTTCTCAAACTGTTCCTTCCAATCTGCATTGAAATATATTGCATTAATAAGAAACATAATGTCCTTGGGAGATATTGAGTTTATAATACTGTCTATCTTATTATTTGTTTTATTTTTAACCCAAGAGTTAATAACATCTTTTGAGCTAGGATTGTTGAAATCTAATACTTTTGCTTCTGACATATAGTACTGCTCTAAAGTGTTTTGGAATTCTTGTTTAAAGGTTAAACCCTGTCTAGCCCAAGTAGAGTTAGCAATTTCAAAAGTTATCTCATCTTGATTAGATATACTATCTAACAACTTCTTATATTCAATATTAGACCCCTCCTCTAAACCTACTACTTTACGAATTTCTTCTAATGTACTCTCAAAAGCTCCCTCTGAAGCCATTGCCATAGCGATTTTAATACTTAGAGGTGAAATAACTTTGTTCTCCTGTTTGGAAATATTAACTACCTCTTTAAAAATATTAATATCAAACCCATCTTGGGAATTAATGTCTATTGGATCGTCAATTTCATTCTCTTCCGTAATAGGATTGTCATTTATTTTTTCTTCCTCTATCTTTTTACTTAACTCAATAGACTTTACTAATAGAAATCCATTAACTGAAAGTAAAACAATAATTAAAATGAAAAGCTTTGGAATAAGGGGATTACTTTTAAACATATAAATGTATTAAAAATTTACATAATATATTATACACATATAGGGGAAGTTAAAAAGTGGACCTGAGGGGATTTGAACCCCTGACCCCATCGCTGCCAGCGATGTGCTCTAGCCAACTGAGCTACAGGCCCTACTCAAAAAATACATGGACTCAGCCGGAATCGAACCGGCGATCTTCGCAATGCGAATGCGATATTCTACCAACTGAACTATGAGCCCCAATTACGATAATTATACCCAAAATTTACCAAGTAGTGTAAATTCTTGGATTAATCTGAGTACCGTATGAAGTACCCCTTCTTACTTCAAAGTGTAAGTGGGGTCCAGTTGACCTACCAGTAGAACCCATCTGTGCAATTGATTGACCCTTAGAAACAGTTTGACCTGTTCTTACATATATATTCTTTAAGTGTGCATACCATGTAGAATATCCATTTCCATGATCTATTTGTACTGACCAAGCGTAACCACTACCGCCGTATGTTGAACCTAATGGAGGACAGTATCCAGCACAACCTGCAAAAATAACTGTACCACCAGAAGCAGCTAATACACTTGGAAGGCTCCTATCAGCTATATCAATTCCCCTATGCAAAGAACCTCTATAATATTGAGATATTCTTGCAGAACCCCCTGCAACTGGCCAACCTAAAAACTTCCCAATACTAGGATCTGCATACGAACTGCCTGATTGACCTGTGGGATTACTTGACCCAGAAATATATGTTTTAGGAGCAGCTGCATATACTGGCCTTGGTGCTTGAGGAATCGTACCATCTGGAATAAACAGTTCTTGCCCTGCAATCAATGCAAATGGATAATCTAACCAGTTAAAATCAGCAATAGCCTGCTCATTACCAGAATACTTTTTAGCTACAGAGGCAAGGGTCTCTCCCTTTTTAACCTTTATTAATACCCCATCTGAAAGAGGAACCTCTAACTCTTGCCCAGGCTTAACTAAATCAGAAGTCATATCGTTAGCCCATTTAATTGTTTGTACGGATACTTCAAACTTTGTAGCAATTTTACTCAATGTATCCCCATTCATTACTATATATATCTCTGTACCCCTCTCCTCTCTATCCTTAGGAATAGAGGTATTCAATGTTGCATTCATTGCTAAAACATCTGTCTCTGCAACAGAGATATAGTCTAAGTCCTCTTCATTTGCATTAATTATAGTAGGAGTCCTATAGAT
>JAAZAL010000023.1 GCA_012514355.1 Candidatus Dojkabacteria bacterium | reverse complement strand
TGTACAAAGGTTAAGATACTAATTACAGCAAGTAAAAGGAGTATGTTTATAATGATTGCCATGTTGGGGGAGATATTTGTTTAGATTATATAGTCATCAGTTCTTCTTCTTTTTTATCTTTAATCTCTTCTATTTTTGCATTACTCTCTTTTACTAACTTCTCTCCCTCTTCTCTTAACATATCTGCCTGATCTTCTGAAAAACCCTCCTTCTGTTGTTCATCTATTTCTTGCATAAACTTCTGTCTTACCTGTCTTACAGCTATTCTTGAATCCTCTACTCTCTCTTTCATAACCTTAACATACTCTACTCTTCTTTCTTGAGTTAAATCAGGTATAGATACTCTCACATGGTCTCCTTCAGATACAGGATTAAATCCTAAATTAGCAGAAGATATTCCTTTAGAAATGTTATCTATAATACTTTTATCCCAAGGTATTACAATTAAAGACCTATTATCAGCAACATTAATAGTTGCATAGTTTTTTAATGGTGCTTCTGTTTGATATGCATTTACTAATACATCTTGTATTAGTTCAGGAGTTGCTCTTCCTGTTCTAATTTGTGCTAGATCTTCAGTAAGATTATCTACACACTTGTCTAAATCTGTTTTAAATATATCTATATCCATATTTACTTAAATACTTAAGTTATATACATATGATATTCTAAAACAAAAGGAATCTCAATATGGGTAATTTAGGGCTACTTTTTGTTTAAACCTAACCTTTCAAACATATTCTTCTCTTCTTTCTCACTTTTTTCTTCTATTAATTGTTCTTTTTTCATTACTGGAAGTGTTACAGTAAAAACACTTCCTTTACCTACTTTACTACTAATTTCAACTTTACCTCCATGAGCCTTGATTAAGCCAAAGGTAACAAAAAGCCCCAGACCTGTTCCACCTGGTCTTACTAAATGTACCTTGTCCTCTCTGTTTGTTAAATATTGGTTTGATCTATAGAATTTCTTTCCAATGTTCTTTAAGTCCTTTTCTCCGATACCTGTACCCGTATCAGAAAATACAATTTTTACGAAGTTCTTTTGAGCATCTAACTTAATCTCTAACCCCCCCTTATCTGTATATTTAATTGCATTGCTAATTAGATTATCTAAAATCTCATGGACTCTAATCTTATCTGCATATATCTTGGGAAAAGATTTATCCTTGGGTTTTTGATATTTAATATATAGCCCTTTTCTTTTTGCATCCATTTCATGACCAAGTATTGCGTCTTCAATTAAATCTAAAACATTGACAGATTCTCTGTTTAACTCCATCTGATTATCATCTATCTTTGTAGCATTTAAAAGAACATTAATTAGGGATATCTCTTTTTCAATGTTTTCACCTATTACATCCATATACTCCTGGTGTTTTTTTAATACACTCATACTTTTAAACTTATTTTTTTCAATAAGTCTTGCCATTAACTCATGGTAGTTCCTAATTACAGTCATTGGAGTTCTTAACTCATGCCCCATGATATCAACCATATCATGCTCCCTTTTTCTAGATTCGTTAAGTTGGTTTACTTTATTCTTTAAATCTTTTGTTTGTTCAGCAACCTTACTTTTTAATACTGAATTGAAATTTTGTACCTCTTTATGCAAAATAGCTCTACCCATTGCTACGCTTGCATTTGCGATAATATCTTCTAAAAAACGCATATCCTCTATTGAGAACGGTGTGGAATCTTTCTTTTTACCAATGATTAATATCCCATTTAACTGTACCTTTCTATTCAATGGAAGAATAACGGAAATTTTCTCCCTTTCCATACACTCTATTATTCTCCCTATCCTATTCTTTTTATCTTTAATATCTCTCTGTTCTGTTTTCTTAATCTCATCAAGAACTATTACTGGATCCTGCTCAATATCTTTCCAATAGTTTATTACTTGAAGAAGATCTCTAACTCCTACTAACTCAAATCCTATTAGCTTTCTATACAATATTTTGCTATTTTCTTTATCAAATATTAATACTCCAACCTTTTCAAGATTTAAAAACTTTTTTACAGTATTTACAACATATACAGAGATTTTATCCATATCTAACTGAGTACTAGTTAATTTCAGGAATTTACTTAGTACTTCAGAAGGGTGTAATTGCACATATACAAATCTTTCCTCTATCAATTTCCTCATATACTCACTAAACTTCAAAAATCCATAAGCGAATATTGGTGCGATTACAAATGATAGTAATATTGAATTTGAAGATATCAACCCTCCAAGGGCTGTTTGCGCTAGCCAACCAAAAAAGAAGAAAAAGACTACCGCAAAAATTGAAAGAGAAGAGAAAAAGAGTATCCTCCCAATGAGAAATCTAATTCCCAAAAATCTGTGTCTAACAATTGATATAAATGTAAAACCAACAAATATTATTAAAAATGCGGGTCCGTAACTTGAGAGATAGAATAAACTAAAAAAAACAGGCAGAATTAAGTTGGTAATCAAAGCTCCTACTGCTGTAAGTACTACGCCCAGTAAAATATACTGTAGTTGAATTTTCTCTACTCCTTTCGATTTCCTAAATTTGTAAATTAATTGGTATACGAATACACTGAAAAGAACCGCGAAGTGTAAAAGATATACAGGCATACCTTTACCAAATTGAATACTAGAGTATCCATTTTCTACAAGTACCTCACTTACAATAAGATCTGTAAAACCAAGGAATACAACAAAAATAGTAGAAATTAAAGAGAGCTTTCTAAATCTAATACTAATTAAAGATTTAGATTCAGGATAAACGGAAGAAAAATTAAAAAGAGCCCATACAAGTAAACTTGTTGAAACAAAAATTAATCTATTAAATAGTAATACCAGTCTATACTCTGCAACAGTATTGGAGAAATAATTAGAGAACACCCAGCTAATAATAAAAAGAATAACAAGAAGAAAATAGATGTTGGTCTTAGATTTTCTATTTGATGAAAAGGCTGATATTCCAAAAAAAAGCAGAACTCCACTAATTAATAATAAAAATACTACTTCCATAGGTTATTGTAGAATATAAATTGTGTATTTATACTCCAGTATACCACTCAAAACCTTGAATATCATTTTCTCCCCTAAGAAATCTTGCCATGTTCCTACTTGACACCTTTTCATCAGCATTCTGTATTGCTTGTTCAATATTTATTATTTGAGGTGTAGATTCAGAACCAAGATATCTAACAGATGGGCCTATTTTAGGTAACCCAAAATTAAAATAAATACCATTTAACATCTTTACAACACGATTATCTGTAGTAGCTAACCACTCTTCTATCTCATTTACCCTACTATACTGAGCTGCTATTCTTAACAGAGAAACTGCTACTGAAACAGGAGCATCTTTATATTTCGCAAACTGTGATAGCTCTGCTTTTACATTAGCAACTTTTTCTTTCCAATCTTGCTCTATTAGTATGTTTTCGTCCGTAAGAGTTGGTAGTTTAAACATATTATTTCCGGAATCGTTATTAGCCATAATTAATCTAACAGAACCAACAATACCTTGGGAAGTTTTTGCTATAAATTGAGCTGATTGCCAATGATATTTATCTAAGTAAAGCTGTTGACCACCACTAAATTTTAATAATAATCCCTCGTTAAGGAATTTATCGAAAAGCTTGGGCTCTAATGATTCGTATAGAAGTCCAAGTCCATTTTCCTGTACTACCTCTTCAGCCTCTAAATCTATCCTAGCAAAAGGTATTCCCTGTAAGTATCCCTCACGAATATACCTATCTGTAACAACATCAAGTCTTCCAATCATCTCTTGCGGAGTTACTGCAAGACCAACAGATACCTCTCCTTCTAAAAGTTCTTTTTCTTTAATAACAAACTCTGATTCATTCATAATAATATATTACCCTAAATTTTTAATTAAGTCCTTAACTTGATTACCCCTTATATTAACAGTAGATAATGCTCTCAATAGTAAAGGAATTTTACTCATTACATTTGGATTACTTCTTCTAACCTCACTTGGTATATCTACCATAATAATTTCTTTAATATCTTCTCCTGAAACAATTCTCCTCATTGATTCAACCACTAAAGCGCTAAGTACTGTAGCTGTTGTACCTAACTGGTATGTTCTTCCATCGTTTGGATCTCTTTCAATAAGCTCTTTTAATTGTTCAACAGGAACCTTCAAAGGATTGATTGGTCCTGTAAATGCATCATATACATAACTTAAGAATTCTGCATCAGAAATTTTTTCCTCTTTATATGCATTCTGAATTATTTTAAATTCGTCAATCTTTCCCTGTGTCAATTCCCCTTTTAGAGGTTCTATATCCTCTTTATCATATCTATATACTGCAACCATAGCAGTTCCAGCCAAATCATACCCTACTAATACAGGCTTCTTTAAAATAGCAGCCCATTTATGTAATTCATAAATCATATCTAGGGATCTAATATCAACCGCATCTACAATAATATCTGAATTCTTAACTAAATCTTGTGCATTTTCTAAGGTTAAACCATTAGTAAAACTCTCCACATTGATAAAGGGATTAACATCTCTTAGGTTATCTGCAGTCATTTCTGCTTTATTCTTCCCTACCTGATTTACTCTAAATTGCTGTCTTGAAAGGTTATCATAGGCTACAACATCTGGATCTAATACTGTAATATTTTCAGCTCCAGACCTTGCACACATCATAGCAATAGGATTACCTACACTACCTACTCCAGCAATTAGGATATGTGCTTCTCTAAATCTCTCTTGTGTTTCTGGAGAAATGAACTTGCTTGAAGATGCCGTTAGTTGAGCATAGAACTCTTCTTGCGTTAATGAAATTCCCAGATTACTGGTTTCCTCTTGGTTATTAATTTCTTTTTCCATTATTTATAAATATATTCTACATATATATAGTTTCTAATAACAGGAATATTTTACCTTAAAACCAGAAAAATAACAACCCTATAGTACTTTAGGGCTGTATATAAGTATATTTACTTTCCAAACTCCCAGATTAAAAATCTTCTAACTTCTAATGGCTCACCTAGTTTAGAAATAGCTTCATCTAACAAGTTTTGAATAGTTTTAGATTCATCTTTAAACCATTTTTGAGATAGTAAACACCTCTCTTCATAGAATTTGGATAGTTTTCCGGTAATTATTTTCTCTGCCATTTCTTCTGGTTTACCCTCACTAATTACCTCTTTTTTGAATATTTCCGTTATCTCTGAGAGCTTTTCTGCGGGAATACTCTCTTTAGAAATATATACAGGTTTCATAGCAGCAATCTGTAGGGCTAATTCATGTACAAAGGCTCTAAAGTCATCATTTCTAGCCACAAAATCAGTTTTACAAGTAACCTCTACTAATGAAACTAATTTCTGCTCCTTACCATGAACATATGATTCAATAATTCCCTCACCTACACTGCAGCACTCATTTTCAATAGGCTCATCCCAACCTTTCTCTTTGATTAAAGCTACTGCTTTTTCAAAATCCTTTCCACTCTCTTCAAAAGCTAATTTACAATGACCAATTTTAGCCCCTGTGAGATTATGTAATCTATTAACTACATCACTTCTACTGTTAATATATTCAATGGCTTTATCCATATCACCATCTGTTTTAGTAAGGGCTTCTTTACAAAGACCCATACCTGCTGAAGTTTTTGCTCTTAGTAATTTAATATCTTCTATTGATATACCCATAGCAGTATTTAAAACAAAATTATTTAATAGCTTTTACTATCTCCTCTGCTGCTTTTTCTCCAATCCCCTTTATCTCAACTAAATCCTCTTTACTCTTACCCACTAAATCATCTAAAGTTTTAAGACCATTCTCTAGTAGCGCTTTTTCTACTCTAGTTGTTAATCCTAAATCTTCAATCTTTTTTGAATTTGTTTCTGCCTTTACAGCCTCTGCTGCAGCGAACTCCTCTTCAAGATTTTTCTCCTTCTTAAGCACTCTTACAACACCTGTAGTTGCAGAAGTTACCTTCCCCTCTCTCATTGCTTTTAGTCTTAATCTCTCCTCTTCTTCCATTTTCTCTTCTCTCTCTTTCTCTTGTTCATACTTAAGCTGCATACTCTCAAGATTTGCTTTATGATTTTTTCTTAAAGCTACTAAAGATGCTGATTTCTTACCCTGTTTAACTATTTCTCCAAAGAGATTTACATAAAGATTGATACTCTTAATTGAATCATCGTTTGCGGGGATTGGGAAATCTACTAAGTCAGGATCACAGTTAGTATCTATTAATGCAATTACTGGAACACCTGCAATTCTAGCTTCATTAATAGCATTCTTTTCAACCATACTATCAATTACTATTAGAAATTGTGGTAATTCATCCATGAACTTAATTCCCTCATATATCTTGTTAAGTCTCTCAACATTACTTTTCATCAAAAGAACCTCTTTTTTAACTAATCCTTCCCCACCTGAAGCTAACTTCTCTTCCATCTTTACAAGAGTTTGAACACTACCCTTGATAGCATCAAAGTTTGTAAATAGACCACCTGGCCATCTTTTTGTAATGTAAAAAGCTCCTACCTCCTGAGCCATACTCTCAATAATTCCGGCAGCTTGTCCCTTTGTACCAACTATTAAAACATTCCCTTTATCTACAACCTTCCCTAGCTCCTCTAATGCAGTAGAAAGCAATTTCCTACTCTTAACAATATCAATTATATGAATACCATTTCTTACCTCATAGATGTATTTACTCATCTTAGGACTCCAAGCACTTTTTTTATGCCCAAAGTGTGCACCTGCTTGAAGAAATGTTAATAGCTCTGGAAGCTCTGTTTTATAGCCTTTATTTACAGTCTCTGCTTTAGGAGTTTCAACCTTTTTTGAGACCTCTTTTGTTTTTTCCATAATATTTTTCCTTTTTTCACCTATCTCTATGGGTAGAAATATATTCTATCCAGGAAATATTTAGAGATATGCGAGATATATTAAATACAGTCTCGATTATATATTCTCTCAAACTATTTATCAAGTCATACTGTAATACTTTTCCAACTATTTAATCCAATTACTATGTGATCTAGTAATTGTATACCTATTAAGTTCAAACCATCATTTAAATTCTTAGTTAACTCAATATCTTCTTTACTAGGACTACTATCTCCCGAAGGATGGTTATGAGCAAGTATTACAAATGCAGAGTTATTTGTCAGTGCAGTATATGCTACTTCTCTGGGAGATAGATTAGCACAGTTTAAAGATCCCATTGCAACACTTTCCCTTGATATGTATTCAAACCTTGAATTTAAACAAAGCATATCTACTCTTTCTCTTTTAAGGTTTTGCATATCTTTAAATATGGTGTATGCACTCTGAGAATCAGTAACAACAACTTTCTCTTGGTCATATATACCGTAAACCCTTTTACCTAGCTCAATACCACAAAGAACTCTCATAGCAACAACTTCCCCTACTCCTTCAATTCTAATTAATCTCTTTAACTCTATTGAGGATTGTTTTTTTATTGCTTGCTGTATTTCCTGCATCACAGACTTAGAAATCTGTTTGAAATTTCTACCCTTAACCCCACTACCTATTAATATTTGAAGTAATTCAATATCTGACAAAACAGATATTCCCCTTTTTAAAAGTTTCTCCCTTGGTAACATGAAAAAGATTGTACTTTGTAGAAATGAAAAAGTCCTTAACTACTTCTTAGTTTCCTTTTTAATATATTTACACTTTGGATATCCGCTACAACCTATAAAGGTTTTACCCCATTTACTTCTTCTTTCAACTAAAGGTTCACCACACTCAGGACACTTCTCTTTAAGAAGAAGTGGCATAGTACCTTTACACTCAGGATATTTCTCACATGCCCAGAACTTACCGTATTTACTATTTTTTAATACCATCTTTGACTCACACTTAGGACACTTCTCTATCTTAAGATATTTATCAAAATCTAAGCTTTCTATACCACCATCTAAATCTTTCATTCCCTTACACTCTGGGAATTTAGAACAGCTTAAAAACTTTCCATATCGACCCAATCTAACAACCATTTTAGAGCCACAAAGAGGACAGAGTTCTTTTGAATCACTAAGTATTACTACATCATCCTTTTTAACATCCTTATCTGCTTTTTGGATATCCTTTATTAATGGCTTGTATTGCGCATCTAAAAATGGAATATACTCTTGCTTACCCTTTGCTATATCATCTAATTTGTCTTCTACATTAGCTGTATATTTGTAATCAACTAGGTCAGAGAAATTCTTCTTTAAGAAATGGGTCACCACTCTTCCAATATCAGAGGGAAGTAAAAATTTCCCATCTTTACCAACATATCCCCTTGCCTGTATTGTTGAAATAATTGTTGCATATGTAGAGGGCCTCCCAACACCTAGAGATTCTAACTCTTTAACAAGGGTTGCCTCAGTAAATCTTGCAGGAGGTTGAGTAAATTTCTGTTCTGTAACAAACTCATCTTTTTTAAATATATCACTCTTCTTTACATTAGAAATCTCCTGAATTAATTCGTCTTCTTCCTTACTATTTCCATATATTGCTCTAAATCCATCGAAAAGTGTTTTTTGTGCACCTACAGAAAATGTATATATATTTTTTAACTTGTTAACTGGTTGGAAATATATACTTAAATTCTCTACTCTTTTTGATTCCATCTGGGAAGATATAGCTCTCTTCCAAATTAATGAGTAAAGTTTGAACTCATCATTATTTAACTTACCCTTGGCAACATCTAAATTAAAGGAAAAGTCTGTAGGTCTTATCGCTTCGTGTGCTTCTTGAGCATTTTTACTTCTGTTTTTAAAAAATCTTGGTTTCTCAGTAAGATATTGATCCCCAAATGTGGATTTAATAACTTGACGAATTTGCTCTACTGCTTTGTTACCCATATACACAGAGTCTGTTCTCATATATGTAATATGTCCTGATTGGTACAAACTTTGGGCTAAAGCCATAGCTCTTTTCGCACTATATCCCAGTACATTATTTGCTGATTGTTGAAGTGTTGAAGTCGTATATGGGGGGTATGGATTTTTCTTAATCTCTTTTTT
>JAAZAL010000022.1 GCA_012514355.1 Candidatus Dojkabacteria bacterium | reverse complement strand
CTCATCAGGAATATACTGAAATTAGAGATTTTAACAAAGATGAAGAGTATGTATATGAATATGCAGTACAGGTAGATGAGGAAGGCAGTTTAGGGTATGTAGGAATATATAATCCAAATACTCAAAGAGAGTGTATAGCACGAGGAGAGAATGTGGAGTCTACTTGTGTAGGAGATTCTCCTGTTGTTGGTGGTATTAGGGAAGAGAATGGTGGGTATATGGCATATATTGGGTCAAGAGTTAAGCCTTTTGGATATACATTTTGTATTACACGAATTCCATATACTTTGTATTCTCAAGAAATATTTCTAACTCCCCCTGTAGCGGAAGAGGAAATAGGGGAAGAGGAGGTAGTCCAAGAGGAGGTAGAGGGGCAGATACCTATAGAGGAGAATGTAGTTGAGTTAGAGGAAGAAGTTTTAGGTATTACTCAATTACCTAAGACTGGTAAATATATTAATTCCTTTCTTGTTGTATTGCTAATACTTTGGTACTATCTATTAAGGAGATTTTTGTATGAAATTAAAATTCACAATACCAGGATATGTTCAAAAGATAGCGAGGATACTATCTAAAGAGGGATATGAAGTATATCTTGTAGGTGGTGCAATTAGAGATATAGCTATGGGGAAAACACCTCATGATTATGATCTTGCAACAAATGCACTCCCCGATGAGATGTTAGAACTTTTTCCTAAATCAGTATCAACTGGTGCTAAATTTGGTACAGTAATTGCTTTAGTAGAGGATAGTAAGAAAGAAAACCATGATGTTGAGGTAACTACCTTTCGAAGTGAAGAGGAGTATGTTGATGGTCGATGGCCAAGTAAGGTGGAATTTGTTGATGAAATCTATAAAGACTTGGGAAGGAGAGATTTTACAATTAACGCTATGGCTATAGATTTACCTTTGGAGTTACTTGATAGTCAGGAAATAGAGAGAGATTGGGAGGTATATGATCCTTTTGGTGGTATGGAAGATATCAAGTTAAAACTGGTACGTGCGGTCGGAACCCCAATAGAGAGATTTAAAGAGGATGGATTGAGGGCATTTAAAGGTTGTAGACTTGCATCCCAATTAGAATTTGAGATTGAAAGAGATACTTTTGAGGCTATTAAAGAGTGTATTCCTATAGCTAAGCAGGTATCTATGGAGCGTATTCGAGATGAGTTTATGAAACTTCTCCTAAAATCCCCCAAGCCTTCTAAGGGGATAGATTTGATGAGAGAGAGTGGTTTACTTCAAATCTTTCTACCAGAGCTTTTAGAGGGGTTTGGTGTAGAGCAGAAATTGTATCATGTTCACGATGTGTATTGGCACAGTTTAAAGACTTGTGACTATGCCCAGGATTCTGTTAAATTAGCAGCGCTTTTACATGATATTGCTAAGCCTAGAACAGATATGGGTAATGGGCATTTCTACGGTCATGATGTTATGGGCGTTGAGATGATAGAGACTATAATGAAGAGGTTAAGATTTTCGAAAACAGAGATTGAGAGGGTAAAGACATTAGTAAGAAATCATATGTTTTACTATCCTCATTCCCAGCAAGAGGGAAAATCGAATGAAGATATGCAATTAAGCCAATGGAGTGATTCAGCTGTTCGTAGATTTTTAAATAGGGTGGGAGAAGAAAATGTTGAAGATTTATTTAAACTTAGAATAGCAGATGCTACCTCTAACCCAAATAGCCCATTTAATCCTGAAGAAATTACCCAACTTCAAAAACATATATCTGAAGTAAGAGCTAAGGATATGGCATTAAAGGTCTCTGATTTAGACATTACTGGGGAAGATTTAAAATTAATAGGAGTACAGGCTGGTCCTGCAATGGGTAAAATCTTAAATGCTTTGTTAGATATAGTCATTGAAGATCCTTTAATGAATACAAAAGAGAAACTACTAGATGAAGCCAAGCATATGTTGTAATATTATCAATAGCTAATTTATATACTGCCCGTTATGAAATTAAAATTTTGTGGAGCTACAAGAACAGTAACAGGTTCATGTTTCTATATAGATACAGGAAGTTTTAAATTTTTAGTAGATTGTGGTGCATTCCAAGGAGATGATGAAACAGAGAAGTTAAACTATGAACCATTTCCCTTCGACCCTGGACAGCTTGATGCTGTATTTCTTACACATGCTCACTTTGATCATAGTGGAAGGATTCCAATATTAGTTAAACAGGGGTTTAAAGGAAGAATTATTGGTACTCAACCTACTAGAGATTTAGCTAAGGTAGTACTTTTAGATGCTGCTAAAATACAAAAAGAAGAGTATGACAGATGGCAAACTAGGAGTAAATTTCAAAAAGAAACAAAAGATTCTTCTGCACAGGGTACTGCCTATGAAAGTAGGGAGCCTCTTTTTACGGAGCAGGATGTGGAAGAGGTATTTAATCTTTTTGATATATATCCCTACGGTTCTTCCGTAAGTATTTCAGAGGGTGTTGAGTTTAGAATGAGAGATGCGGGACATATATTAGGTTCTAGCATTTTTGAATTTTGGGTAAAAACAGCAGAGGGTAGAGAGAAGAAAATTGTATTTTCTGGAGACTTAGGTCAACCAGGTGCAAGAATAGTGAAAGATCCAGATTTAATTAGAGAGGCAGACTATGTAGTGTGTGAAGCTACATACGGAAATAGATTGCATAAGAGTAAAGATGAGACTACCTTGGAATTACTCTCTATCCTTAAGCAAGCTCAACAGGAGGT
>JAAZAL010000021.1 GCA_012514355.1 Candidatus Dojkabacteria bacterium | reverse complement strand
TCAATTAATATAAATAATGTAATATAGATAAGAGTGATAATTTTAACTGCCAATAAATGTTTCTCTCAGATTTAACAATAAAAGAATATATTGATAAAGGTAAAATTGTAATAGATGGAGGCTGTGAGATTGAAACTACTGGAATTAGTTTACACCTTGGCAGTGAGCTCTTAATCCCTAAGCCGTATCAGATAGTTGATAGCAGTAATCCAAAAGAGATTGAATATATTAAATACAACCTAACACAAACTCCTTATGTATTAAGACCAAATGAGTTTGTACTTGGTTCTACAAAAGAAGTTGTTAAAACAGATAAAGATATTCTGACAATTATCGATGGAAGAAGTACATATGCAAGACTTGGTATGAGTATTCACTTAACAGCAATGGTTTTAGATGGAGTACCTTTTAACAAAGAGAGTTCTGTATTGGAAATTAAAAACAATGGAGTATTTAATATACTCTTACATCCTGGAGAAAAGGTAGGGACATATCTCTTTAGCCTTCTTTCTACCCCAATTCAAAAAAACAAAGAGAGTGTATACGAGAATCAAAACCGCATTACTCCTCCTAGCTTCATTTAATAAGTCATTAATAAAAATAAAGAGCAGGATATATCCTGCTCATTTCTTAATCCTTAATTAATACTAATGATGATGCTCATGCTCTTCTGCTATCATTGCCTCTTCTCTTGTTCCATGGACTGTATTTTCAGGATGGTTTGCAGGTGCATAAATGGTATACAGCTTTAGGTCTGTATCTGCAGAGGTGTTAATTACATTGTGCATTGCTCCTGCTGGAACAATAGCTACCATATCATCTGTAAGTAAGGTTTCCTCTCCATTCATTACTACCTTAGCTTCCCCTTTTTCAACTCTAAAGAATTGATCTACTGTCTCATGTACCTCTTCTCCAATATCTTCACCTGGTTTAAGAGACATAACTACTAATTGCATAAACTTGCCAGTATAAAGAACTTTTCTAAAATTACTATTCTCTAAAGTCCTATCCTCAATATTATCTGTATACCCCATATCTTTAATATTAATAATTTATATCTACGGTCAATATCTTAACATACCAAGTTCAATATCTCAAACCAAAAATATTCTGTGATATACTCCAATTGTAAAATTTCAGTATTTTGTATTACTTAATATGAAAAACTCTCCATATATCTCCAGACCTACCAAAGCTATCATTAGCAAAGGTAATCTCCTTCACAACTTCGCTGTAGTAAAAAATCTGGTCGGAGAAAGGAAAGTAATGGTCGTATTAAAAGCTGATGCCTACGGTCATGGATTAATTGAATGCGCAAAACTCCTTAAAAAGACAGATTATATTGGTGTTGCATACATAGAGGAGGCATTGATACTTAGAAAGAACAAAATTAAAAAACCAATTCTTGTATTAGGTGCAGTAAACAGCTCACAGATTAAAGAATTTATTCTTAATGATATAGATATTACTGGCTCTTCACTAGAAAAGTTAATACAAATTTCAAAGATAGCAAAACAATTAGGTAAAAAGGCTAAAGTTCATCTTAAAATAGATACAGGAATGGGAAGAATAGGGGTTCAATACGACAGAGTAGAAAGATTTTTCTCAGAAGTATTTAAATTAGAAAATATTGAAGTTGTTGGTATATATACCCACTTTAGTAGTGCAGATACTGATAAAAAGTATACTCTTTTACAATATAATAGATTTGAAAAAGTATTAAAAACGCTATCTGAATACATTGAAATAAATAACTTATTAGTGCATATTGCAAATTCTGCATTTCTTTCTAACTTTGGAAATTTGGATTTAAAAGATATGGTGAGAATAGGTTTAATGCTCTATGGGTATTCATCAAATCAAAAGATTCAAAAGAGATTAAAACCTGTAATGAAACTAGAAACAGTTGTATCTTACTTTAAAGTTTTAGAAGAAAACAAATATATTAGTTATCAAAAATTATTTAAAACACAAAAACAGGAAAGAATAGTAACAATACCAATAGGGTATGCTGATGGATACAGTATAGAGTTTAGTAATAAAGCTAATGTCTTTATTAATAATCATATCTATCCCGTTATAGGTAAAATCTGTATGGATCAATGCATGGCAAATATTGGAAATGGGCAAGCGTATGTAGGAGATAGGGTAGAGTTGTTTGGTGAAAAAATCAATCTCTGGGAGCTATGTAAAGATACTAATCAATCCCCATATACAGTTTTAACAGGAATTACTCAAAGAGTACCTAGAAAATATATTAAATAAATATATTT
>JAAZAL010000142.1 GCA_012514355.1 Candidatus Dojkabacteria bacterium | reverse complement strand
TGAACGAATATATTACTCATTTCCCAGCGCATTATTTAATCATCCTTGGTTATATTCTGTCTGGAAAGAATACCTCAATAATTGCTCCCATAGAGGCGAGGGTGAATCTTTATTTGGTAAGGTTGACCTTGAAAACTTCATTTTTAATTATGATGATCCCAACCTGATCTGTTTCAGGATCACTAACCCAGAAAAGCCCTGGGACAGAAGGTATTTTGTCATTGAAATGAACGGGGAAGTTGAATGCCCTGAATAAACCCCAAAAGCCAGTATTATGAAAATCATTTTCTTGGAACAGGAAAACTTTAGCCTTTTCAGCCCCGCTACGGGCGAGCTCCTTTGCCGCCAGGACGGCACCCTTAACAAAGACGACCGATCCCTCCTTGGCTTCTGGAGATCTGATAAACTTGACAAGCCATTCATCAAAGACGAGTCTCTGAAAAAAGAATGGAATGATTACCTGCACGGCGAGGGCGACTATTATCCTTTAGAACCCGGCGAAACCATCAGAACCCCCGAAATGGACGGATTTCTGTGGGGCTGCGGTGACGATTTCAGCCAGGTAGGCTTCCAGATCAAGGCCACCTCCCAGCCCGAAATCACCGTGTGGCTTGCAGTGAATATGAAAACAGCCAACGAAGAAACCACAGACTGACACCCCGGGAAAAACCCCTGCTCAAAATTGCGGTTCACCCTTGCTTTTTAACCACAAAAGGTCTATTTTGGAACTCGAAATAAAAAATACGAGATGGTGCCCCAAAACCTTGCGCCACTACGAACCCTGAACCCAACCTTAAACCTTGAACCTTAAACCTCAAACCTCAAACCCCAACCCCGATGATCTTCCCCCCCTCCTTCCCGCCCGGCAAGAACGAACCCGCTGAAGAGCAGGTGTACAACGTCCTGAAGAGGCTGGACGGGGAGCGCTATGAGGTGTTTTACGACCGGCGCTTTGTGGGGATGAAGCCGGGCGAGCGCAGGGAATACCAGACCGACTTCCTGATCGCCGACCTGGGGGGCGGACGCTTCAACGGCCTGCTGGTGCTGGAGGTGAAGGGCGGCATCGTGAAATACGACGGTGTCAACAACCGGTGGACCCAGAACGGCCATCCGATGCGGGGCGGCGACGACCCCGTGGAACAGGCCCAGGGCAATATGCACAGCCTCGTGAAACATTATCCTGAGGTGAGCGGCAGGGTGCCCTTCGGCTGGGCCGTATGCTTTCCCGACAAACGCAACATTTACAGCAAAAAACAGATCCCGGCGTTTCTTGACCCCATTCAGCTGCTGGAGTCCTCGGCCCTGCAGGCCATCGAAAAACAGATCCCCCTGATCTTTCACTTCATCCGCGAACAAAACGCCCATATGCAGGGCGCCGGCCTGGAGACCTACCGCAAGCTGAAGGAGTCGCTGCTGGCGGGGCTCGGAATGGTGGTGCCCCTCCACGCCCGCCTGGAAGCAGAAGAACGACAGCTCATCCAGCTGACCGCCGAGCAGATGCAGCTGCTGGAGCTGATCGGCCACAACGACAGGCTGCTGGTGAGCGGCCCCGCCGGCTGCGGCAAGACCATAATGGCCACCACCATCGCCCGCCAGGCCCGCGAAGAAGGCCTGCGCGTGCTGATGCTTACCTTCAACCGCATCCCCGCCGTCAACATACGGCTTGGTCTGGGACTGCAGGGCAATGAACCCGGCATCACCATCGACAACTACCACCACTTCGCCCATATGATCGTCGAGGAAGTGCACCCCGGCTGGTGGGATGCCAGTGCCAAAGCAGGCGGCGACGACTTCTGGGAGATCGGGTCGGCCATTCGCTTCGATGAGGTGCTGCGGCAAAGGGAGCAGCAAGGCCTGGAACCCT
>JAAZAL010000145.1 GCA_012514355.1 Candidatus Dojkabacteria bacterium | reverse complement strand
GATGGTCCTCCCCTTAATCATCGAAATTGACTAGTTTAAGCATAAATGCTTGTTTTGCCCAATAAATTCTTTAATTCTTTTTGACGCGCAAGTATAATAACTTGTATAAAACTCATGAAAAAATCCCGTGAGATTCAACCCATCAATAAAGAATCGATGCTCGGTGTCATCGGGCTGATGATCGCCCTCATCGCCGTCATCGCCATCCTTTCACCCCTCCCCGAGGCGACGCGCTGGATCACGATCGGTTCGGCCTATGCCTTTGGTCAGATCGGCTTCTGGGTTTTTTACATCGCCTTGTTCGTCTTCGGCATCTATCTGATGTTCAAGCGCAAGCTGATGAAAATCCGCTTTGATATCACGATGATCGGCATCATCGTTTTCCTAATCGCTTTTTTAACTTTTTTCACAATCGTTTTTGTCGAGGAGACGCTCGACATGAAACTCGATACCTTCTATGCCGTTTTTCAGGCGAATATCCAGTCAGTCATCCTCAATCCCGGCAGCATGCCCTACAGCGTGGAAACCGGCGGTGGTTTTCTCGGTTTTCTTTTAACTGCCCTTTTTAATTACGCCACCCACATCGGCGCGATCATCCTCAGCGTCGCCTTTCTAATGACCGGCGTAGGCTTGATTTTAAACCGCCAAGTCAAAAAACTTTATCTTAAGATAAAAGAAGCGCGGTTAAAAGCCCGCGCCAAAAAAGCCTACTTTCAGAGCGTCAAAAACGCTAAGCCGGAAAAATTCGATGACATCGAGTTTAAAGAAGCGCCAAAACCCACACCTGTCGAACCCGTCAAGGAAGTAGTTTCGGTTCCGGTCAGACAAGAGCGCCCCTTTTACAATACGCCGCGAGCGATTCCGCAACCCGAACCAATCAGGGAAGTTAAGCAGTAAGCGCCAAAGTTTGAACCGCGCGTCGACAGCAAGCCCGCCGTTCAACCTTCGGCCGCCCAGGTCTTACCTCCTTATCGCCCCGGAAACGGCGATGTCGCCTTTCAAGTCAAATCCTTCAGCGCCAGTCAGGGCCTTCGCAAAGCGAAGTTCTTCCTTGACGGCGACGCTCCTGCCCACGAGCCGACTCCGGCTTACGAACCGGCCGTCAAACCATCCGCCGTCCCGGAAGTCAAACCTGTTTTTGAGCCGGTCCTCGAACCAAGCGCCAACCCTTTAAAGGAAGAGATTAATGAGGCTAAGAAGCCTGAACCTGAGCTAAAAACCACTTCGATGAATACGCCGATAAAAGAAGAAATCGTCAAGCCGGAGATCAAGATTCGCGAATACACTCTGCCGTCTCTTGACCTCCTCGACAACCACGAATCAGAAGAAGATTTGCTGAAGAATGAAGAATCGACCGCCGCGCGCACCGAACTGATCAACACCATCTTTGAAGATCTCAACATCGGCGCCAAGGTCGTCGGCCATACGATCGGGCCGTCCGTCACCCGCTATGATATTCAGATGGACCGCAATGTCTCGGTCTCCTCGATGGCGCGATATATTAATGATATATCGATTCGTCTGGGGGGCGTCGCCACGCGCTTTGAAGCCCTCGTCATCGGCAAGGCGACTTCCGGCCTTGAAATTCCGAATGAATACCGGACCAATGTCGGCTTAAAAGAAGCCTTGGAGAAGATGCCGACCGGCGGTCGCTTTAACCGCGATATCCCCTTCGGCAAGAATATTTCCGGCGAACTGATCTACGCAAATCTCGGCGACTTGCCCCACATGCTGGTGGCCGGCAGCACCGGAAGCGGCAAATCGATTTTCGTCCATACCCTTTTGATGTCCCTCATCATGCGCAACCGCCCCGATGAACTTAAATTGCTGGTCGTTGACCCCAAGCGCGTCGAGCTATCCAATTATGCCGATATTCCCCATTTAATCTGCCCGATCATCACCGACAGCCGCAAGGCCAAAGTCGCCTTCAATAAACTGGTCGACGAGATGGAAAGGCGTTACGGCGTCTTTCAGGAAGCCCGCGTCAGCAAGATTTCGCAATATAATGATTTCGCCAAAAGTAAAGGCTTG
>JAAZAL010000143.1 GCA_012514355.1 Candidatus Dojkabacteria bacterium | reverse complement strand
GTCAAAAGATGTCATCGAAGTCATGAAGCAGGAGGCCCACGCCGATGTATCGGCTTTGCGCGTCGATTGCGGAGCGACGAAAAATAAGTTGTTGCTCCAGTTTCAGGCCGATATTCTCCGCTGTGAAATTCGCCTGCCACAATGCCTTGAAACAACATCGCTCGGCGTCGCCTATATGGCCGGCCTCGGGAGCGGCTTTTGGAAGAATATGAAGGAAATTGAAAAGTATCATTGCCTACAGGCCACTTACCAGCCCAAGATGGATGAAAAAGTTGCCATCAAGAAATATGAGGGCTGGAAACAGGCTGTTCAGGCGACGATGATGTTCAAATTAAAGGATTAACCATGAGTAAACAAGAAGTCATCTCCTTCGAACAGTTTCAAGATATCTATAAAGCTCTCGGCGTTAAAGAAAGCCTCGACTCTCAATTTTTATATGATGTTTATCAAAACGCCATGGAAGGCGCGAAGAGCATCGATGAAGCCAACCTGCTCGGCCGTGTCGTGCCCGTCAATCCCATCGCCCTGATTCTTTATATTGTTAATGAGCACGGCTACTATCTCGACATTCACCCCGATGCTGCCCAAGAGGCGGTGATCAAAGACGAAAAATATATGCAGATGATCGTCAGCATCGCCCTTGACAAGTACTACACTAACGAGCACCTCTCCTATAAATCAAAGACGATCTTGTCGCGCTTTTCGCCGGGTATATCAACGCTTAATACGTATCTCAATTTCGTCCTCGGCGTCCTGGGCCGATATAGCCACAATCAGCCGAATGAAACCTTAATTGTCGATATCATGTCAAAGGGTTTTTCGATGGCTCGCGCGATCAGCGATCTCCTCGTCTCCGGATTTGAAACCGAGGCTTTTTCTACTTGGCGCACCCTTCATGAAGCGGAGTGCATCTTGCTTGTTTTGACGAAGTACGGAAAGCCTCTTATCGACAAGTATTTATTGCATATGAACTACGCTATGGCTTTTCGCGGTTTAGCGGGAGATAAAGAAAAAACGGATGCAATTTTCACACAAATTAAGGAAGAAATGCGGGCTTTTGACTTAAAAAGCAAAGATATGAAACGCTTTATTGAATACGGTTGGCTCCTGAAGGTATCTGCCCTTGACAAGGCCGAACCCGTCAAGCTCAACTTCCGCGACGGCTTAGAGAAGACAGCGGGATTAAAACGCTATTCACCAATTTATGAAATGTCGAGCGAAATCGCTCACAGTTCGCCGCTTCTGATCTATTCAAGGCGCGAGTATTTCATGCATCTTGCCCTTGTCAATGTCTACGAATCTTTCTTCCGCCTCGAAAAGATTTTTGCAGACATTTATGTGCGCTCGATCAGCGAAGCCGAAAAGCAAAGATTTCTCCTGATGCGCAAGATATACTACGGTCAGCTCGTGAGCCTTCACGCTCAGGAGCGAGCGAAGATTCGCAAGATGGCCGGGCAGAGTAAGAAGCAATAAACAAAAAACTAACCGCCACCGAGAAAATGGGTTAAGACAACCTTATCACCATCTTTTAATTGGATGTCAAATCGCGCTAGATGAGTGATGCGGACATCATTGACAAACATGACGCAGTCGCGGAAATCCTTTT
>JAAZAL010000002.1 GCA_012514355.1 Candidatus Dojkabacteria bacterium | reverse complement strand
TATTAAAGAAAAAGGAATAGAGATAGAGGGAGAGATAAATAGGAATAGAATGATTGATAATATGTGGAAATATATTAGAGCAAATATTTCTGGTCCAGCCTTTCTTGTTAATCATCCAGTATTTTTCTCTCCACTTGCTAAATCTCAAAAAGATAATCCTAAACTAACAGAAAGATTCCAGGTAATAATTGCGGGTAGTGAATTGGGTAATGGATATTCAGAGATTAATGATCCACAAGATCAATTAGAAAGATTTGCACAGCAACAAAGACTTAGAGAGAGTGGAGATGATGAAGCACAGATGTTGGATATAGATTTTGTAGAGATGTTAGAGTACGGTATGCCTCCTACTAGTGGGTATGGTCAGAGTGAAAGAGTATTTTGGTTTTTAGAAGATATTACTGCTAGAGAGGGGACACTATTTCCACAAATGAGACCTGAGTTAGATCAATCCACAAAAGAGATATATTCAGATATTTTACCTAAGGGTAAAAAGAAGTAATGGAATCAATAAAAGATATTCTTTCTAAATTAACAGAAAGAAAAACAGAACAGCAACCTCAAGGAGAGCTCTTTGATACTGAAAAATTTTCTAAAAAGAAAGTTGTCATTAACGATAAGCATAAATATATATCTAAAGAGTATCAGTATTACGGTCTTTCTCTCGCTGGTAAATTAGGAGATAGTAAAAGAGCTACTATGTATATTAAATGGGCTAAAGAAAAACCAAGAGTAATACTGGAAAAAGCATATAGCTTTGCAATAGATTATCCCAATGCAAAAGATAGAAGTAGGATATTTATGTGGAAAGTCAAGGAGTTGGAGAAGGAGAACTCTGTAAAGGAGAAGTAGTCCCTTTTGAAAGTTTCCCAATACTCTCTAATATCATCTTAACAGCCTGATCTCCATCATTTGCAATAACTTTAGATGCTGATGCGTACTGATGACCTCCACCACCTAAAGCCTCTGCAATACTAGCTACTTCTTGATACCCCTTACTACTTCTAAATGAAACTTTCCATTCATTCTCTACTGTAAAAGAGGGTTTAACTACAAATCCCCAATGTACCCCCTGTATGTATCTAAGTATATTATCTCTTACAAACTCCTGGGCTGAATTAATACCAATTTTTGATAACTTCAAGTTATTAATATCACTCTTGTTTAAATATGAATACGCCATATCTCCAACTATCTGAAGATTTTGTATGTATACCTTAATAGCAAGTAAGGACTCTGATGGAAACTTTGTACTCTTGTATTCAAAATCCTCTAAATCTAGTGCATATACTCTTCTTAATTTAGCCATTAACTCATATGTTTGAGGTGTAGTATTGTCATATGCAAATCTACCTGTATCATACACAATCCCTATCTGTCCTAAAGTCGAAATATCTTGAGTAATTACATATTTCTTTCCCTTAACACTCATACAGAAATCTAATATCTGTTCAGTAGTAGAACTCATCTGGTTGTTTATAACTACATCTGCGTTCAATCCCTTTGTTTGATGGTGATCAACAACTGCAATTTTTGCTGTAGTAATTTGAATTGTATCTTCCTTTTGAATACATATATCCCACCCTCCAGCATCTAAGATTACAACTAGTTCTTCATTCTCAGTATTAATTACCTGAGATATCGTAATCTGGTCCATGAAAGGTAGTTTCTGTGTAGGTGATTGTCTAGATTTAAATACTACATTTTTATGAGGATAGTGGGTATCAATAAAGTTTTTTAATATTAAACAACTCGCAAAGGCATCGAAATCTGGTCCTTTGTGTGTTATTAGTAATATATTGTTACTTTTCTCTATCAATTTTTTAAATTTTGAATACTCTTTTTTCATATCTTCAATTAAAAGTATATCAGATTTCATATTGATAACAGAATATGGAGAGAATATAATAGGGGGAGATATTAATATTAATAAATATTTAGATGATAGATATAAAAAGGATAGTAGAGAGTACCAAGGAAGTTGAAAATGCACTTTCAAAGAGGATGAAAGTAGAGGAAATGCACTTAGATGAGATAGTTACTTTGTATTCTCAAAAGAAAGAGGTATTAAAAGAGTATGAGTCTAAAAGGGCACAGCAGAATAGTTTCAATAACCAAATGGCAAAGGCAGATAAAGGCTCTGATGAGTTTAATAGATTAATCACAGATTTAAAACAGCTATCTGCTTCTGTTAAAGAGTTGGAAGAAAAAGTAAATGAATATGATACAAAGTTAAATTCTTT
>JAAZAL010000001.1 GCA_012514355.1 Candidatus Dojkabacteria bacterium | reverse complement strand
TATAAGAAAATTTACTTAAAATCCTTTCTTTGATAACATTGTCTATATTTAAGTTGTCATCATATATATCTATGGAGCAAGTTATTCAACCAGAGATTACTCCAATGCCAAGAATTGGAGACAAGGCCCCAGAGTTTAAAGCTGTAACTACCCAAGGAGAAATAGATTTCCCTAAACAGTATAAAGGAAGTTGGGTAATACTTTTTAGTCACCCAGCAGACTTTACCCCTGTATGTACTTCCGAGTTTATGACCTTTGCATCAATGTCAAAGGAGTTTAAAGATTACAACTGTGAATTAGTTGGTCTTTCTGTAGATGGTTTGTATAGCCATATTGCATGGTTAAGAACAATTAAAGAAAAGATTGAGTACAAAGGTATGAAAGATGTAGAGGTTAAATTCCCACTCATTGAAGATATTACAATGGAGGTTGCTAAAAAGTATGGAATGATTCAGCCAGGAGAGAGTAATACTAAAGCTGTGAGAGCCGTATTTTTCATCGATCCTAAAGGAATAATTAGAACAATACTTTACTATCCACTTAGTTGTGGTAGAAACTTTGACGAACTTTTAAGAACATTAATTGCTCTTCAAACAGCAGATGAATTCTCAATTGCAACACCAGCAGATTGGAGACCAGGAGATGAGGTAATTGTACCTACTGCAGGCTCATGTGGAGTAGCTAAAGAGAGAATGGAAGATAAAAAGAATATGAAGTGTTACGATTGGTTCTTCTGTACTAAAAAGCTTACGAAAACAGAAATTGAAAGTAAGATTAAAAACAGAAAGAAGTAATTTAATCTTTTACTACTTAAACAATTGAATAGTAATCAAAAAATATTCTTAGCTATTAATATAGTTGGAGGAATACTTGTACTAGCCAGCTACGTAATAGGACTTAAAGCTGGTAAAAGTGCAGATGTACTTTGGGGAGGAACTCCTAAAAATATTAGAGGTGTATATACAGTATCCATGTTAGTATCAGCTACAGGTTTTTTTCTGTTTACAATATTTACTTTCTTACAATTTAAAAATGTTGAAAGTATACTTCCCTACTCTTTAGATAAGAATGTATTTCATATTCTTTACTCAGTTCTACTAATTTGCTCTATGCTTTGGATACCTCTAGTAAATTTGATGGTATCTACTCCTTCAACACTACTTTGGATATCCATTAGAACTGTATTAATTCTAGTTGGTCTTTCCTCTCTCATTCTTTTAATAATTTTACTGAAGATATCTCCTAAACCTACTGGTTTTTTGTATATCTCTAGTATAGTTGGTCTATCCTGGTTTTTTATCCATACAGGGATATTAGATGCCCTACTTTGGCCTTACTATTGGAAATAGGTTGGTAGTACATGCTTTTCATTGAATTAATACCGTAGAGGACATATAATGTTGCCTTCTATGGAACAGGAAAGTTTTGCACAAGAGTATACAATTGAAAAGAAACAGGAAGAGTATGCACAAGATAATGTGTTTTTACTTAGAGACAAGGAAGGAAGTCT
>JAAZAL010000136.1 GCA_012514355.1 Candidatus Dojkabacteria bacterium | reverse complement strand
TTTTTCGCTTCCTCGTGGAGGGTATCCGCTATATCTGAGAGAAGGCAGCTGTTTGATGCCAGCATCCCGTAGCTCATATCAGCTATGAACTTCCTTTTCGGGATATGCAGTCCTTTTGTTAAATTATGGTGAATTGAAAAATTAAATTCCAGTACTAGATGGAAAAAGAAAATTGCACAAGAAACTTCCATAAACAAGGTAGGAGTTTCTTTTTTCGATAAGGCAAACTATTGTTTTTTATTTGAAAAAGGGATATAGTGACTATGCCTGGATAAATGAAAGGCACAGCAAAGCCGAGGCTGGATTGGTTAATTTTTAAAATTCGCACAATTAAAATCCAGTCGCGTGAGGCTTGTTGTATATGGTGAAGACGACCCGTATTATCCCCGGTTAATGGGGAGGTTCGACGTCCTAGAGGTTGTCCGGCCTCTTGTAAACGTGGCCCAGAAGGCAAGGTTTCAATGTGACCTTGTCTTTTTCTATGCAGCTCACATTAAGAATGTCTGCTGTTTCCCTCCCATAAAGGAACACGAACATCTCATAAGGGGTCCTGTCCGCCAGGGACTTCCTCGGTGTCGAGTTGATATGGGAGAACATGACGTCCAGATCCTCCTGGCTCATCCTGTCCAATTGGTACTTGTTAGGTATTATGTCCCTGATATAGTTGTGATTGTTTTCCACATGAGGCTTCTGGCTGGCCTGCATCGGGTCGCAGTAGAACATCCTGCATCTGGTAGAGCCGTCAGGTCCTGACTCGAACATGGAATATTTCTCGAATTCAGGCCCCCTGTCTGCAAGAATCACAGGGAAGAGGGTGCTGAATAGCTGTTTTCCCAGAGTGTTCTGGAGCATGTCCAGTTTCTCTGACATTGACCTGGAAGTCTTCTCTCTGTGCATGAACCCTATCATAAGCTTGGTCTGGTTATGGATGATAGTCTGTATGTAAGGGCCTTCCAGAGCATTCATCACAGTGTCCATCTCTGCATAGGGGGTATCAGGATTTTTCGACAGGAAATTCAGGAAATCACTGTATGTCCTCCCTGAATAGTCCGCTCTTTCTTTCCTCGGCTTGTGCTTGCCCCTGTACCGCTTCCTGTTGACCTGCTCTTTGAGGGAGAAGCAGTCTATGCCCAATGTTATGAAAACGCCAGTCTCTATGTAGTGGTATATGGTCCTCTCGCTTAAATCTATCTCGTCTTTGTGTGAGGCCAGTATCTGATGCACTGACTGCCCTTTCTTGAGAAGCGGAGCCAATATGCCGCCAATCCTGAGCATATCTTTGGCTGTTATGCCTATTCCTTCTCTCGATTCTACGAGCTTCTCTTTGTACTCTTCATCGGCGCGTTCGGCGTTGTATATGTACCTGTCGAGGCAGCATCTGCTGAATTTGTCGCATTTGTTGCATGCTCCTGGAGATATGTCCCTTCTTGTGCACTTAGGTTCCTCATACCTTTCGCAGCTTCCTATGCATTTTTTCCCGCACTCCCTGGCATGTACGCATATCGTAGGCCTATTGTATGTGTTGCGTGGCTTCTTGATCCTATGTTTTCTGATCTCTTTTGCTATGGTCGAAGGGTCTTTGTTTATCACACTCGCTATGCCAGCTTTTGATGATCCGTTCTCAATTCCAGCCTGTATAATCTTCCTGTCGTCTATAGTCATATGTTTGTTGTTATATGGTGGTCTTCTCATGTCTTCGTCCTTTCCATACGAGACGTCTTCATTAAGACACTATATAGACTTATGTCATGCAAGACAACAGCTGGAATTTGATGCATAACTAAATTCCATTCGCGTCCTCTAGCACTGGAATTTAATTTTTCAATTCACCTTTGTTAAATTATTTGAGAATGTGAGGATTTCGCGTTTCATTGCATAAGTATCTGTAGTATAATTAGCCATGAGGATTCCTTTCTTTTTTTGTTTAGCAAAGTTTTTTTTACTGATTTAATTTTACC
>JAAZAL010000020.1 GCA_012514355.1 Candidatus Dojkabacteria bacterium | reverse complement strand
TCAGAAGAGGTTGATTACTTAGATGCACTAGATGAAGAGGAGATGTATATTAGTATCCCTTCTGTAAATACAGATGAACATAACAATATCCTTGAGGCATTAGTACCAGCAAGACATTTAGGAGACTTTATCTTGGAAGATGTTAACCTGGTTGATCATGTAGATGTTTTGACATACCAGCAAGCAGGATTAGGTATGGCATTAATTCCATTTGTATCTCATGATGAAGCTATGAGGGCTTTAGCTGGAGCAAATATGCAAAGGCAGGGAGTTCCTTTAGTAAAACAAGAGGCTCCATTAGTTGGTACAGGTGTTGAGGAAATTGTTGCAAGACAATCTAATTGGTGCGTCTTTGCAAAAGATGATGGAGAGGTTATGTATGTTGATGCAAATAAGGTAACTGTTAAGTACAAAAAAGAAGGAATTGCAGATTACAAGATAGAATCCTTCTATAGAACGAATGATAATACCTCTTTCTCACAAAGACCTGCCGTAGAGCAGGGACAGAAATTTAAAAAGGGAGATGTCTTAGTAGATGGTCCAACCTCAGTTGGTGGAGAGTTAGCAATAGGTATTAATCTTAGAGCAGCTTTAATGTTTTATGAAGGTTACAACTATGAAGATGCCGTTGTTATCTCTGAAAGAGTAGTTAGAGATGATCTCTTAACCTCTGTTCATATTAGAGAGCATAAGGTTGAAGTAAGAGATACTGAATTAGGACCAGAGTTAATTACTGCGGATATTCCTCATGTTAATGACAGAATTTTACAGAAATTAGATATGGCTGGAATAGTGATAGAGGGTGTTAAAGTAAAGGCAGGAGATATCCTTGTTGGTGTTATTGCACCAAGAGGAGAGAAAGAGTTAACCGCAGAAGAGAGATTACTTCGAGCTATCTTCGGAGAGTCAGCTAGTGATGTAAGAGATAACTCACTTAGACTACCTCACGGAGAAGAGGGAATTGTAATTCATACTCAAAGACTTTCCGCTAACAAAGGAGACAAATTGCCTCCTGGAGTATTAGAGGAGGTAAAGATATGGGTAGCTGATACAAAGAAATTAGGATATGGAGATAAGATATCTGGAAGGCATGGAGACAAAAATACAGTAGCATCTATTCGTCCAGTTGAAGATATGCCTTTTACGGCAGATGGTCAGCCTGTTGATATTGTTCTTACTCCTACATTTTTAAAGAGAATGAATATGGGACAGGCAGAAGAGGTCCATTTTGGATTGTATGCAAAATTATTAAAAGAGAAATTTGCATTCCCACTCTTTGAGGATGTAAATATGGAGTGGTTAGAGAGAGAAATGAAAAAACAGGGTTACAAAATTGAGCAGAAAACAGATCTTTACGATGGTAGAACAGGTAAGAAATTCCCACGTAAAGTAACAGTAGGAATGAAATATGTACTTAAATTACATCACATTGCTGATGAGAAAGTTCACGCAAGATCTACTGGACCATACACTGCTGTAACTCAGCAACCATTAAGTGGTAAAGCTCAAAGAGGTGGGCAGAGATTTGGAGAAATGGAGGTCTGGGCATTAGAGTCTCACGGTGCTCCATACGCACTCCAAGAGATGTTAACCATTAAGTCTGATGATATTAAGGGTAGATCAAGTGCTTACAAAGCAATCATTCATGGAGAAAAAATTGAGAGTGTAAATGTTCCAGAATCCTTTAAAGTATTAATTAAGGAGTTAAACGCACTCTGTTTAAATATGGAATTAATTTCTAAAAAATCACAGGAGGTTTCTGAGAATGAATAATAACAATCATAACAAGAGTACTCATTATCACAAAGATTCTTTTGATGATTTTGATTCAATAAGATTAACATTAGCTTCTCCAGATCAAGTATTAGATTGGTCATACGGAGAGGTAACAAAAGCAGAAACTATCAACTATAGAACCTTTAGAGCTGAACCAGATGGTCTTTTCTGTGAGAAGATATTTGGTCCTACAAAAAACTATGAATGTTACTGTGGGAAATATAAAAAGATTAGATATAAGGGGATAGTATGTGATAAGTGTGGTGTAGAAGTAACTACAAAGGATGTTAGAAGAGAGAGAATGGGTCATATTAAACTATCAATACCTGTTGCTCATGTTTGGTTTGCATACGGTATTCCTAACAAAATGTCTATCGTTTTAGATATGTCTCATAAGAAACTTCTTTCAGTAATATACTACACAAGGTATATGGTAGTTGAAATTGAAGCAGAGAAGAGAAAAGAGGCTCTTTCAAAGTTAGAGGGAATAAGAAAAGAAGATATTGAAAACCTTAAAAAGGAATTAGAGGAAGAGCTTAAAGTTACAGAGGCAATGTATGATGCAGATATTAAAGATGCTAAGAAAAAGAAAGAGGGGAAAGATTTTAAGCTTAGCCAATTAGAACATAAAAAGAAACAGGGTGTTGCTAAAGTAAGAAAGAATTATGCAGAGAGAGAAGAAGAGTTGGATTCTTTTTACTCTAAACTTCAACAGGTTATTGAGAAGGTTGATGTTGGTTCTGTACTTTCAGAGGATGAATACATTGATTTGGAAGATAGAGACTTACTTTTCTTTAATGCAATGATGGGTGCTGAAGCTATTAAGAAATTACTTCAGAATTTAGATATTGATGCAGAGTTAACAAAACTTAGAAAAGCTGTTAAGAAAGAGAAAGGGGATAAAAAGTTAGCCTCTATAAGAAGGATACAGTATTTAGAGGGTTTTAAGATTAACGGAATTGACCCAAGTTGGATGGTAATAGAAATACTTCCAGTACTTCCACCAGAGTTAAGGCCTATTATTCCTTTACCGGGAGGTAAGTTTGCAACTTCTGACCTTAATGACTTGTATAGAAGAATTATTAACAGAAACAACAGGTTAGCTAGATTAATAGAGATTGGAGCACCTGATGTAATCTTGCGAAATGAGAAGAGAATGTTACAGGAGTCAGTAGATGCTGTAATTGATAACTCACATAGGCCATCTAAACCAATGATGAATAGCAAGAGATTGCCATATCAATCATTAACTGACGATTTAAGAGGTAAGAAGGGAATATTTAGAAAGAACCTCTTAGGTAAAAGAGTCGACTACTCTGGTCGTGCAGTAATTGTAGGGGATCCAAGTCTTAAGTTAGACCAGTGTGGTATTCCTAAGTCTGTTCTTTTAGAAATGTTTAAACCTTTTGTCATTCATGACCTTTTAGATCAAGAGTTAGCACCAAATGTTAGAGTAGCAAAAGATATGATTGAAGAAGAGGAAGACATTATTTGGGATATATTAGAAAAGGTAATTAAGGGTAAACCAGTACTACTAAATCGTGCTCCTACTTTACATAAATACAGTATTCAAGCCTTCTATCCTAAACTAGTTGAAGGTGAAGCTATTAGATTACACCCATTAGTATGTAAAGCATTTAACGCTGACTTTGATGGAGACCAAATGTCTGTTCATCTCTTGTTAACAGGAGAGGCACTAGAAGAGGCTAAAAGAGACATTATGGCATCTAAAAATATTGTTAACATCTCTAATGGAGAAGTTTTAGCAATACCATCTAAAGATATGCTCTTAGGTTTTTACCTCATGACAGATAAAAATGAGGTTGAAAAACCAAGAATATTTGGTTCAGATGATTTAGCAATTAAAGCATACGAAAGAGATTTAATAGATATTAGCGAGGAAATTCTTGTAAAAATCGACCAAGAGGTAGTAAGTACCTCTGTTGGAAGAGTAATATTTAATAGCATACTTCCTCAAGGATGTACATTTGTAAATGAAAGAGTTGGGGGTAGTAAGATTTCACAAATTGTTGAAGATATTAAAGATAGATATCCTTTGGAGGTTGTTGTTGAACTTTTAGATAACCTAAAAGAGATGGGCTTTAAGTATGCAACTGATTTAGGATTCTCTTTTGGTATGGAAGATTGTAATGTTAACTTTGATGTTAATACCAGAATTAAGGAAGTCGAGGAAAAAGATCTTCAATTACAAGAGAACTACCTTCAAGGATTAATAACAGAAAAGGAGAAGATTAATATCTCTACAGAAATGTGGAACGATTTTGCAACTGATTTAGCAGAAGAAGCTTGGGGTAAACTAGACAAGAATAATTCAGTATATGAAATGGTAGAGTCCAAAGCTAATGGAGGAAAGATTCAAGCAAGACAGGTACTTACCATTAAGGGTATTGTTAAAGACTCTAGAGGTAACTCTATTCCTCTTCCAATTAAAGGTAACTATAGAGATGGACTAAATGCTTTTGAGTATTTTGTAGCAGCTAATGGTGGAAGAAAAGGTATTGCTGATAGATCACTTAGAACTTCATCTTCAGGATATTTAACTAGAAAACTGGTAGATGTTGCTCACGATGTAATTGTTAGATTAGAGGATTGTGGGTATGAAGGGGAAGGATTAGCTATTAAGAAGAGTGATGATAGGAGAACCGGTTTTGACAAGAGAATATTTGGAAGAGTAGTAAGTAAAGATATTTTGGATTCTAAAGGAGAGGTATTGGTTTCAAAGAATGAACATATTACAAGAGAAATGGCAGATAAGATAATAAATGAAGGAATTGAAGAGGTATATGTAAGAACTCCAATACTATGTAAATCACCTTTAGGAATATGTAGAAAATGCTACGGATTAAATCTTGAGAACGGCAATGAAATAGAGATGGGTAAAGCAGTTGGTGTAATTGCAGCTCAATCAATTGGTGAACCAGGAACTCAAATGACTATGCAGACATTCCACAAGGGTGGTGTTCAAACTACAGACATTACTCAAGGATTACCTAGAGTTGAAGAACTCTTTGAGGCAAGATCTCCAAAGGCAGAAGCAGATATTGCTACCGTTAGTGGAAAGGTTCAAATTGAAAGAGCAGAAGATGATTCAGCAACCATCCTCATTGTAGGTGAAAAAAAGATGGAAAAAGATATTGTAATATCTGACGCTAAGAGCGTATTAGTAACTGATGGAGCTCAAATAAAAGCAGGTCAGGTTATATATATTGATTCTGAAGGTATGGAGAAGCAAGCCCCATTTGATGCTGTTGCCAAGATTGAGGGAGGAATACTTACATTAACAGGCTCTATGAAGGCAGAAGAAAGCATATCTGTTCTTCCTAATGTTGAAATATTGGTAAACGAGGGAGATAAAATAGAAGCAGGTACCCAGTTAGTAGCAGGTGCAGTTGATCCTAAGAAACTTGCTGATATGGCTGGACTGCTAGTTGCCCAAAAATATATTCTTGATCAAGTTCAGAAAGTATTTAATGAGCAGGCAGTATCTATTGATGATATCCATATTGAAGTAATAATTAGACAGATGGCAAGATTGGGAAGAGTTTTAGAATCAGGTGATACAGAGTATCTTGTTGGCTCAATGGTAAACAGATTTGTCTCTGAAGTAAAGAATAATCTTTTACTTGAAGAGGACAAGAAGAAAGCGCTTGTATCTCCTAAGCTATTAGGTATTAAAGCATCTGCTTTGTATACTGAGAGTTTCCTTTCTGCTATGTCATTCCAAGAGCAGGTAAGAGTATTGACTAATAGTGCAATATTAGGTAAAACTGACTTCTTAAGAGGTATGAAAGAGAATGTAATAATTGGAAGAAGAATACCTTCTGGAGAGACAGCTATTCTTACAGATATGAATAATCTCGAAGAGATTAAACTTTAATTGATTTTGTTGTATAATACGAACCATGCCGACTATAAACCAATTAATTAGAAAACCTAGAAAAGCGAAAATAGATAAAGCAAAACATATCGCTTTAGCTACAAATTTTAATCCCTTGAAAAACAGGTATAAAAAAGTTAATAACCCATTTAAGAGGGCTGTATGTATTCAAGTTAAAACTATGACTCCTAAAAAGCCTAACTCAGCATTAAGAAAAGTTGCTAGAGTAAGACTTTCTAATGGAATGGAAGTTACTGCATATATACCTGGTGAGGGACACAATCTCCAGGAGCACTCTGTAGTAATGGTAAAAGCTGGGAGAAAAAGAGACTTGCCAGGTGTTAAGTATATTGTGGTAAGAGGGAAATATGATACTGCAGGTGTTAAAGATAGAAAGAAAGCCAGATCAAAATATGGTGCTAAAAGACCAGGGAAAGAATAATATTTTTAATAAATAGTAATGAGAGGTAAGAGATCAAAAAAAAGAATAATAGCAAAAGACAGAAAGTATAATGATGAAGTAATCGGGAGATTAATTAATAAGGTTATGCAGGGAGGAAGGAAATCAATTGCAGAGGAATTAGTATACAGTGCGATAGAAGCAGGCGCAGAGAAGAGTAAGACCCCAGTTATCGAATTTGTTCATACAGCTATTGATAATGTAAGACCAGCATTAGAGATTAAATCTAGAAGAGTTGGAGGAGCAAACTATCAGGTCCCAGTTCCTGTTAATCCTAGAAGACAAGAGACTTTGGTAGTAAGATGGTTAGTTGATATATCTAGAAATAAGAGTGGGAAACCATTTAGTAAACTATTAGAGACAGAGTTTTTAAATGCCTTTAACAAAGAGGGAGATGCTCTTAAGAAGAAGTTGGATGTAGAGAGAATGGCAGAAGCAAATAAAGCATTTGCACACTTTAAATGGTAATCTTTTATTATTGAATTTCAAAAGGAGGGGAAACCCTCCTTTTATTTTGTACTCTCTATCCTCTCCCAACCTAATTTAGGCATATCCTTTTTTAGAATTACTCTTTCCCAAAATATTTTTAACCAAGTGATTAATCTAACAGGAAACAGTAGTAGTGACCACCAAAATTCTTTAAGGGATTTCGCATATTTAAAAACAAATATTGCATAGGGGATCTCTATTAATATACTTCTACTCTGTTTATCCTTTTTAAATACTCCAAACTGTTTCAATTGTATAAAACCACCTAGAGATCTTACTTTCTGTTTATAATAGTCTTTAAGATTAGTTGGGAATTTAACAAAACATTGGGCTTTAGGTGCGTATGCAATTTGTTTACCACTATTTCTTATTGAATATGAAATATATGCATCATCAGATAGTACATTGGAAGGAATATCAAAATCTATCTTTCTTACTGCCATAATATATCCACTCATAGGGAAAAATGATGTATTACTAAGGTAATAATTTCCTTCTTTACTATTCATAGTAGTAACTCTTCTATGATGCCCTGCATCAGAAAGTAGGTGTCCCCAGTATCCCATCATATTATCTCTGCTATCCATAGATAGTGGCCTTCCACTCACACCTCCCACACTTTTGTTTTTAAAGGGTTCTAATATATATTTGACAGAATCTTTTCCAAAATATGTGTCTCCATCTGTAAGAATCCATATATCTCCCTTAGCTTTTTTAAATGCTAATTTTAATGCAGAGGGTTTCCCCTTTCTAGGGTCTTGTATTTGAATATACTCTTTTGAAGAAAGTTTTAACTCTTTAGAAGCTTTAAGTCCTGCATCTAAAGTTTCTTGGTCTGGAGATAGCTGTATTATTTCAAAATCTGTTTCTAAACCTGAATATTTTCTATCTGCTATACATTTGATACATTTACCGATGGTATTAGGTTCTTTCCAAGATGTAATAATTATCGATATCATGTTCGATTATATATATAAATCATGAAAATAGGTAGGTCTAAGACTACTCTTTTTTAGTTTGGTCTGTAGTTGCTTCTGTAGCCTCTTCTCCTTCAACAACTTCTTCACCCTCAGCACCCTCTTCTCCCTCAGCAGGAGTCACTACAACCTCTTCAACTTTTTGAATCTCTGTAATTGTTACAATAGTTGCTTTAGCTTGTTCATCATTGATTAGAGACATTCCTTTTGGAAGAGTAATATCATCTACATTAATAGTTTGCCCAACATTCTCTAGTTTTGATATATCAATTTCAATAAAAGGTTTAAGGTCTGCAAGTTTACATCTAACCTCTATACTATCTAATGTATTAACTAATACACCAAGATTGTTTTTAACTGCAGGAGAAATACCAATTATATTGAAAGGAATTGTAAATACCATAGGGACACTCTCATCTATTCTAAAGAGTGCAACATGATTAATTTCATCTGTAATTGGATTAATATCTAACTCTTTAACTAAGGTCTTAAATGAATCTTTTTCTAAGGTAGTATCTAGAATTGAAGTGGATGTAGTATTTCTGTTAATCCAATCTGCATCAGTACTATTCATTACAACATTAAAGGACTCTCCCTTAGCATTATATATCACAGCTGGAGTTAGCTCATCTTTTCTTAAATGTCTTACTTTTTTTCCAGTAATCTCTCTTTTTTGTAATTGAAGTTTTTCCATAAGCAAGTGAGAGTATAGCAAAGATAGGGGGCTTTTGCAATAATTTGATTACCCCTTGACGAATATGAAATTTCCCAATATACTCTTAGCAGGTAAGATGTAAGAGTGCTAAAATGCAAAGTATTACAGAAAGACAAAAAGAGATATTAATGGCGATAATAAGGGAATTTATGAAGAATGCTGATGAGGTTGGTTCTTTGGCTCTTTTAGAAAAATATGATTTAGGAGTTAGCTCTGCAACAGTAAGAAATGAAATGGCTCGTTTAATGGATTTAGGCTTACTTGAGAAAAGTCATATATCTTCAGGAAGATATCCAACTGACTTGGCACTTAGAATGTATGTAAGCAACATATTAGGAAGTAGCTCTTTAAATCCAATGGTTACTATCGAAATTAGGCAGGGTATATTTAGAGATAGGTTTTCTAAAGAAACAGTTATTGATTCAATTTTAAAGATAGTATCTGATGAGACAGAATCAGTAGCTTTCATATTTCTTGATGGTATCTCTAGATATTGGGGTATATCTGAACTTTTTAAATATGAAGAACTTAGAGAGTGGGAAAAAATTCAAAGGGTAGTAAATATTTTAGAAGATGCTAACTTCTTAAATAATATGATGAAGAAATATAGTAGCTCTGGAGTATCTCTAATTATTGGTGAGGAGTCTGGAATTAAAGGAATGGACCAATGTGCAATGGCGTTTACTCAATTGCCATTTTGGAATACCAGTAATGCTCATATTGGGGTAATTGGTTCAAAGAGAATGGATTATGCTAAATGTGTTCCCTCACTTCGTGAGGTACAAAACTCAATGCGAAATGCAATGAGTGGTTGGAATTAAGATATATATCAATGTTTATGAAAAAAAATATTAACACAAAAGGTGTGCAGGAGAAAAATGCAGATAGAGACAAAGAGTTAGAAGCAAAGATTGCTCAGTTAGCTGTTGCAATTGATGCAGTTGAGGACGAGAAATTAGTTGTTACAAATCAATTAAAAAGAGCCTTAGCTGACTATCAGAACCTTGAGGCTAATTCAAACAAGAGAGTAAGTCTTTTGTATATGCAATCAAGGAAGTCTCTTGCCGAAAAACTAATACCTATTGTTGATGACCTGACAATGGCAATAAAGAGTAAAGAGGAAATTAAATTTGACCAAAGTTCTTTAGCATGGGCTAATGGTGTTGTAGGGATATTAAATAATATTGAGAAGAGTTTAGAGGATATAGGATTAAGGAAATTTATTCCAGAAAAGGGAAGTAAATTTGATCCTCAACTACATGAAGCAATTACCGTTATTGAGGATAAAATTTCAGGTGTAATTTTTGATGTAATTCAACCTGGGTATGTTTTAGATGATACTGTTATACGACCATCTAGAGTGGTTGTTACTAAGAGTAAATAATTTTTTATATATATAAACAAAATGAGTAAAATAATAGGAATAGACTTAGGTACTACTAACAGTGCTATGGCATATATGTCTGGTGGTAAACCTAACATTATCGCAAATGCACAGGGAGGGAGATTAACTCCATCCATTGTTGCAGTTGACGATAAAGGAGAAACCTTAGTTGGTTCTCCTGCAAAAAATCAGGCAGTAACTAACCCTGAGGGAACAATCTACTCTGTAAAGAGGTTAATAGGTAGATCATGGGATGACCCAGAAGTTCAAAGAGATAGAGAACTACTTCCTTTTGAGATGAGAAAATCTAAAAGTGATGGAGTAGAGGTAAAAATGGGTGATAATTGGTTCACTCCTCAAGAGATCTCTGCAAAGATTTTAGCAAAGATGAAAAAGGATGCAGAAGATTTTCTGGGAGAGAAAGTTACGGAAGCAGTAATAACTGTACCTGCCTACTTTGATGACTCTCAAAGACAGGCAACTAAAGATGCAGGTAAGATAGCAGGCTTAGATGTAAAAAGAATTGTAAATGAGCCAACTGCAGCTGCACTAGCGTATGGATTAGATAATAAAAAGGATGCTAAAATTGCAATCTTTGACTTAGGTGGTGGTACATTTGATATCTCAATTTTAGAAATAGGAGATGGGGTATTTGAAGTACTCTCTACAAATGGGGACACTCACTTAGGTGGTGATGACTTTGACCAAATGATAATTGACAAATTGGCTAAAGATTTTAAAGATAGTGACGGAGTAGACCTTAAAGATGACAGAACAGCACTTCAAAGACTTAAGGAAGCTTCAGAGAAAGCAAAAATAGAACTATCTACCTCTGAAGAAACAGAGATTAATATTCCATATATTACAGCTACTTCTTCTGGTCCAAAGCATCTTAAAGTTAAGATGAGTAGATCTGATTTAGAGAAATTAACATCTGAGTTAATAGAAAAGACGGTTAAGCCTTGTGAGAAAGCGCTTAAGGATGCAAAACTAAGTACATCAGATATTGATGAAGTATTACTAGTAGGTGGTATGACTAGAATGCCAGCTATAATAAAAAAGGTTAAAGAGATATTTAATAAAGAACCAAATAAAGGAGTTAACCCTGATGAAGTAGTTGCAGTAGGTGCTGCAGTTCAAGGTGGTGTATTAGGAGGTGATGTTAAAGATATTACACTTCTGGATGTAACACCTCTCTCTTTAGGATTAGAGACATTAGGTGGTGTTATGACTAAGTTAATAGATAGAAATACTACTATACCTGTTGAGAAAAAACAGATATTTAGTACCGCTTCTGACAATCAACCAGGAGTAGAGATTCATGTACTTCAGGGAGAAAGAGAGATGGCAGAGGATAATAAAACATTAGGTAGATTTATACTTGATGGTATCCCCCCAGCACCTAGAGGTATTCCTCAGATAGAGGTTATCTTTACTATAGATGCTAATGGTATTTTAAATGTAAATGCTAAAGATTTAGCAACAAACAAAGAACAAAAGATTACTATTACAGCTTCAACTGGTCTTAAAGATGAAGAAATTGAAAAGATGGTAGAGGAGGCTACAAAGTATGCTGATGAAGATAAGAAGAAGAAAGAAAAAGCTGAGAAAAGAAATAATGCTGACTCCCTATGCTTTAGTATTGAGAGATTGATCAAAGAAAATGGAGATAAAATAGAAGAATATGAGAAAAAAGACTTAGAGGAAGGTGTAAAGGAAGTTAAAGAATTAATTGCTAAAGACGATTTTGATCAAGAAGAAGTTGACAAGAAAGTAGAAAAATTAACAGAGAAGATGCAAGAGGTAAGTAAAAAGATGTATGAGAAAGCTTCAAAGGAGGCAGAAGAAAAGAAGGAAGAGGATAAGGGAAAAGATAGTGATAAGAAGGAAAAGAAAGAGAAAGATAAGGAAGAAAAAGAGGAGGAAGTAAAAGAGGGAGAGGTAGTTGAGGAGTAATTTCTCAAGAGGGGCTTTAAGCCCCTCTTTTTTTCTGCTACTATATACTCTAAGATAATTTTACTGCCTTATAAAAATGTCAGAAGAGAAAAGTGTAATAGTGTCTTCAGTCTTTGATATGATTTCGAAGATACAAAGAGTCCTTTTTAATATTACATTATTTGTAATACCTTGGTTAATTATTCCTTTGCCTTTTGATTCAACTGAAAGGATTAAGAGTATATTCTTTATTGCTCTCTCCTCTCTATTGGTACTTCTTGAGGTGGTTAAGTGGATTTGGGATGGTAAGGTATCGATTGTTAAATCAAAATTAGACAAGATATTTCTATTACTGTTCTTCTCGTTTCTTGTGACAACCCTATTTGCAAGAGATTCTTGGATTTCTATGTGGGGTTATGATGGAAGAATGGGTACAGGTTTCTTTGTAATGGTATTTCTATTTCTGTTCTTCTTTCTTTCAAGAGGATTTATGCAAAAGAAGAAAGAAATTGTTAATGCAATTACTGCTCTCTCTTTTGGACTCTTCGCTCTTATTACTTTAAGTATGTTATCTGTACTTAAGGTAGATATCTTAGGATGGTTTCCATATGTAAGAGATTTCTTTACCGTTGGGCTTCCTCTGACATTTTCATTCCAAGAGGTTATGCTTCTTTCTGGGGTATCAATATTTTTAAATATATTTCTACTTATAGAAGCATTACAATCAGATGAGTATCAATCTAGTATTTTCCCAGTAGTATCTACGGTAATTTCATTTATCTCTTTAGCGATATTTTCAGTTAATCAGGGGGCATTAATTCCAATACTCTTTTTTGTAGTTGCAATATTTGTATGTGTATTACTATGGTTAAAGTTGGATAAGAAACTTAAAGCTTTACCAGTTGTAATTGCGCTTTTTACAACTTTAACTTTAGTATTTTGTATAGGGTTTCAGTATGAGCCATTTAGGAAAGCATTGCTTGGGAGTGAATTTACAACAATGACACCAATTAGGTTAGGTTCAGATATTTCATGGGGTGTATCTAGCTCTTCAATAGTAGGTGATTTCTTTAGAGGTTTAGTAGGATTAGGAAATGATTCCTTCGGTATTGGGTATAACATATTTAAACCTAGTACGGATGCAACAATTGCTTTGGGGAATACAACTTTTGTTACTGCTTCAAATGAGATATTTACAACGCTTTCTAATAGGGGGTTGATTGGAGTAACTGTATGGCTACTGCTAGGTCTTTCATATTTAAGACTATTAGTAAAAAACATCTCTTCTTCAAAAAAGGAGGGTGCCTTTAGTTCTATTCTATTAGGCTTGGTTGCTCTGTTTGTATACTTGGGATCAATCTTCTTACCTTACTCCTTTTTAATGTATTTTGTGCTATTCGTACTCACCATACTCTTGGTAGCTATAGATAGTAAGGAAAATGATAATGATGAATTCTTATTAAAGTTCTGGGCCGTAAATACTGGTACAGGAAGCAGGGATATAAATAAGACAATGGAGGGTGTGAATTGGTTTATTACAATACTCTTTACTGTCCTTACTCTAGGAGTAATAATCTTTCTCTCAGTTAGAACATTAGGTACGGCGTATGTAGTTAGAGCAGAGTCCTACAATATAGAGATGAATACGAAATATCAAAATGAGCCAGAGGTCACACAGGAGGTTAGAGAGGAGTATCTTGAAAGAATTGCAGGGTACTATGATAACGCTTTAAGATATGACGCATCTAATCCATATATAAATAGGAAATCAAGTTTAATAGCTCTTGAGATAATTAATCTATTAAGTGAAAGGTATGCTGATGCAGAGGAGAATGAGAAGGAGGGAATACTTTCAACAATCACTACTTGGAAAAATACAGCTATAGATCTTTCAAAGGAAGCAATTAATACCTCTCCTTTAACATATGCTAACTGGAATACTAGAGCAGCTGTATATATAGGGTTAATTAGTGTAGGTTTCTCGGATTATAGCCAAGATGCATTAAATGCACTTCAAACATGTGTAAATATTAATCCACTAGACTATGATTCATATTACAAAGCTGCACAGATATATATGGTCAAAGAGGATTATGATAAAGCTCTTTCAACTCTGGATACTGTACTTCGTATTAATGGCCAACATGTTCCATCTCTAATTCTATCTGCAAGCATATTATACGAGCAGAAAAATACAGAGCAGGCTATTTTATATCTCCAAGCTGCTAAAGAAATATTAGAGGTAAACAAATTAGATAGTGGAGAAACATACGATAATATTGTCAAATCTCTTGAACAATTAGGTGCAACAGAGGAGGATTTAGAAAAGGTTGAAGAGATAGAAGACCAAGCAGAGAAGATTGTAGAGGAAACTCCAGAGACGGAGTAATACTTACTTTTTGATAAAAAGACATAGTATGTAAATATTAAGGGGGCTATACGGTAGTCCCCTTATTAATTTTTGTATCTCCTCTATATCTTCTAAACTATCTCCAATAAATATAATATTTTGACTTTTTCTTTTTCCTGCAATTTTCTTACTTAGGATCCTATTAAGCTTGTAAGTATTTATATCTTTTGAAGGAAGTGGATATACGTGACACTCCTTAATTAAATCATATATTTTTAAATAGTTAAGAAGTGTTGTGAAGAGTCTGAGATGTATATTAAAATTTCCTTTCTCTTTTTTCTGGTCAAATATCTTACTCATCTTTTCTGAAATATACCAACCTGTAAAGTAGGTGATATTAATATTTGAACAAAAGCTATGAGTTAACCCTTTGTTACTCAACTTATTACATACACAGCAAATAGGTAAGCAGTGAGGTATTCCCTTAATACATTTGGGGCAAATGTACTCTCCCACTTTTGAGCATACTACACATTGACAAGGGAATAGAAATTCAATTAATCTCATGGTAGTATATTACTCTTTGTGTATGAAAAATAATTGAAATGTATTTACTTTTCAATTATGATATTATTCGCCAATATATATTGAATATGAAATCTAAGTAATGAAGAAGAACGGTGTACTATCTGTAATGTTTTTACTATTTATAACCAAGATATTGGGTTTTTGGAAACTAAGAGTATTTGCAGCCCTTTTTGGAGCATCACACCAATTAGATATCTTTTGGGCAGCCTTTAAAATTCCAGATATGATATTTATGGTACTAGTTGCTGGTTCAGTTAATGCAGCAATAATTCCAATACTCTCAGACCAGCTCTATGATAAGGGTAAAAAGAGTTTAAACGAACTATTTAAAAAGATTTCCTTATACTTTTTCTTAATATGTCTTTTTCTAATAATTTTAGCCTTTATCCTTGCACCACAGATTACTAATTGGGTAATTAACAATGAATATGCACATACAATACTTAATTTAGGATATAGGGTAGATCAGGGAGACTACTCTCTCTTTCTAACCTTATTTAGGGTAGGACTATTATCACCTTTGTTACTTGGAGTAAGTTCCTTTATCACAGCCTATTTACAAGTAAGAAAACAGTTCTTTGTTACATCACTTGCTCCCCTTTTCTATAACTTAGGAATGATTTTTGGAACATATATATTAGTAAAAATATTTGATTTTAATGTAATTGGTATCGCTATATCTGCAGTTATTGGTTCTCTCGTTCACCTCTTAATTCAGCTTCCAAAACTAAACAGATATTTTAAGGAGAAATTAGAGAAGAAAGATATTGAAAATGGTAATCTTGGGGAGAAAGAAGTTAGAAAAGCATTTACCTTAGCATTCCCAAGAATGCTGGGAGTATTAGGAGAGCAGGTGAGTACTGTAGTTAATACATTAATTAGTTTTACTTTAACTGCAGGAGCACTCAGTGCATATAAATTTGCACATAGCTTACATCTTTTTCCTGTTAACATTATTGGAAGTGCAGTAGCTCAAGTAGCACTACCTGACTTAGCCCAGTATTGTTGTAGAAAAGATGAACAAGGGTTTAAAAAGGTTCTTAATGACTCCATTCAGTTATCATTGTATTTAGTTTTACCCATTGTTGCAATTCTTCTTGTACTCAGGCTCCCCATTGTTCGTTTAGTGTATGGAACAGGAGCGTTTGACTGGCAAGATACCCTCTTAACCTCATGGTCTTTAGCTCTTTTTTCGGGATCAATATTAGGGCAGACAATAGAGCAGATTCTTTTAAGAGCTTTCTATGCACTTAAAAATACCTGGAAACCATTAGTATCAATAGTGATAGGGGTTTTAATAAATCTATTAGGGGCATATTACTTAACAAATTTTTTTAGTCACTACTATGACTGGAGACCTATTTTAGAGCAAGTTTGGGTTCAGATTGCTCATGCTAATGGTGATGGGGTTATGCCTGTAATCGAATCGTTCTTTAAAGATATGTTTACATGGATGACAACCAGAGGGGATTCTAACTACGCTGTTGGTGGATTAGCATTAAGTCTTAGTCTTTCATTTTTAGTCCAAATTGTTATCTCCTCCTTTATGTTAAATGGTATTAAGAAAGTAATTACTTGGAAGGATACTATCTCTCCAATCATAATGAAGATATTAAATACCTTAATTATGATTTTAGGTATGTATTTTGTATTTAAACTCTTTGATTTTAAGTTAGATACTACCAGAACAGTATCAATAATTGTGCTTTCAGTAATTACTTCTTCTGTAGGATTACTTCTCTACCTTTTAGGTTCAAAAATATTTTCCAAAACAGAGTATGAGATGTCTGTAAATATGATAAAGAGGATATTAAATAGGATTAAGAATGGTAATGGTAGTAAATTAGTGAAGTAATGTAATGAAAAAATTCTTTCACTCAATACTGATTTTAATCTCAATACTCACTATTGGAGTATTAATCTCTTTGGGGTATATGTATTTTAAATACAGAAATTGGGAGAAGAGTTTTGAACAGGATCTAAATATTGATAATCTAATTGACCAAGATATTGCTAAATCAACTGATTTAGGAGCAAAAATTTCTACCTTTGCTCTCTCAGCAGAAGATGTAGAATTCCTACAATTAGATATTTCAGAAATTGGAAGTGAAATATACAATACCCTAGATTCGTACTTAGGAGAAAAATTAAAACTTGAAAAGATATATATAGAACCTTCTAATTCTAAATGGGTTATATACTCTCAAGTAAGATATGAAAAATTTTTAATATGGTTTTCTTTTGATGTAAACAAAGATAGCATACAAAGTGCTCAAATATATGTTACTCAGATTAATATTGGACCTTTTAGAATAAGTAAGTATGTTAATTGGGTAGATGCAGTAAATACTGGTATAGCAGACTCCATTATTACTTTAAACGAAAATGGGTTAGTAGGTAGATATATTGAAAATATTGAGCTACTAAACAATTCTGTTGTTTTAAAGGGATCTAGATATTGACATTTTTCCGATATCTATTTAGAATACTTAGCAGTCTGTTTCTTAAGTTGCTAATTAATTTGTTAAAATACAAAAATGGCAAAAGAAATTTCGTTACAACCTTTAGGTAATAGAGTATTAATTAAACCAGAAGATATTCAAGAGAAAACCCCTGGTGGTTTAGTTATTCCCCCAAATGCTTCAGATGAAAAGAAACCTTCTTTTGGAAAGGTAATAAAGCTTGGTAAAGGGAAAGATGCAAAGGGTGTTGCACTCAAGTTTAATGTAAAAATTGGAGATATGGTGTATTTCAAAAAGTACGCTCCTGAAGAGATTGAAATAGAGGGAGATACACTTTACATATTAGATACTGAAGATATATTGGCTGTTGCCAAATAACTAGATAAATTTTAAACATATACTACTATGGCAAAATCAATAATATATGATGAAGAGGCTAGAAAAGCACTTAAAGCAGGTGTAGATACAATTGCAGATGCAGTTAAAACTACTTTAGGTCCTAAGGGAAGAAATGTAGCTATTGCTAAATCCTTTGGTTCTCAGGTTGTTACTAAAGATGGTGTAACAGTAGCAAAGGAAATTGAAGAGAAAGATCCTTTTAAAAATGTTGGTGTAGAAATGCTTAAGGAGGCAGCAAGGAAAGTAAATGATACTGCAGGTGATGGTACTACAACAGTTACTGTTCTTGCTCAAGCTATTGCTAATGCAGGTTTTAGAAATGTTACAGCTGGTTCTAACCCAATTGCTTTAAAGAGAGGTTTAGACAAAGCAGTAGGTTTAGTAGTAGAGCAGTTGGTTAAATCCTCTAAAAAGATAAAGAATTCAGAAGAGATATCTCAAGTAGCTACTATATCTTCTAATAATGATAAGGAGTTAGGAGATATGATTGGTACTGTATTTGAGAAAGTAGGTAAAGATGGAGTAATTACAGTAGAAGAGGCTAAAGGTTTTGATGATGAAGTTGAGTACACGGAAGGTATGCAATTTGATCAAGGATATGTTAGTGCATACTTTGTAACAGATACAGAGAGTTTGGAAGCTGTAATGGATAATCCATATATATTTGTTACAGACAAGAAACTTTCTAATTTACAAGATATTCAAGCTATTGCAGAGAAAGTTCTTTCTGCAGCAGATAGACCATTAGTTATTATTGCAGATGATATTGAAAATCAAGCATTAGCTACTTTAGTTGTAAACAAATTAAGAGGCACTCTTAATGTTGTTGCTATTAAAGCTCCAGGGTTTGGAGATAGAAAGAAGGAGATGCTAAAAGATATTGCAGTGGTTACAGGTGCAGAATTCATTTCAGAAGAGGTTGGTAAAACATTAGATTCAGTAAGTCTTACAGATTTAGGAGGAGCAAAGAAAGTAATAGTAAGTAAGGAAGAAACTGTAATTGTAGAGGGTAGTGGTAACAGTAGTGATATTAAAAAGAGAGTAAGTGAGATTAAAGCTCAGATAGATAAAACATCTTCAGAGTATGATAAAGAGAAATTACAGGAAAGGCTTGCTAAATTAGCAGGTGGGGTTGCAGTAGTAAAGGTTGGTGCAGCATCAGAGGTGGAGGCTAAAGAGAAGAAGGCTAGAGTAGAAGATGCTATTAATGCTACACGTGCAGCTATAGAAGAGGGTGTTGTTGCTGGTGGTGGTTTAGCATATCATAATGCCAAGGCAGTATTAGAGGGTGTTAAATTTGAGGATGCTGATGAGCAATTAGGTTTAGAGATTTTGAGATCAGTTTTAAGTGAACCTTTAAAACAGATTGCTCAAAATGCTGGACAGGATGGAGCAGTAGTTGCATCTTTGTGTCATGATAATATGGGTTACAATGCTAAAACAGATAAATATGTAGATATGCTTAAAGAGGGTATTATTGATCCTGTTAAAGTAACTAGATTAGCATTGGTTAATGCTGCATCAGTGGCAACCATGTTAATTACTACAGAAGCAGTAGTAGCAGAGATACCAGAGGAGCATAAGCATGACAACCCAATGGCTGGTGGTATGGATGGTATGATGTAATACAATTATATTTAGATTGGAAAAAGGGACTCTATGAGTCCCTTTTTTATTTGCCTTCTATTTGACATTCTGCTACCATAAATATATTAAATATTCTGTAAATTGTCATATATATTGAATGAATAAAATCCTTACTTTTCTCTTAGGAGTAATACTAACAATAGGGGTAATATTTCTTTTCTTCAGGCCAAATAAAGAGGTTAATGTATCAGAGTTAGAAGGGGATGTTAGGGGTATATATAGTAAGTTAGTAGAATTAGGATATACACAGGATTTAACGGAGGATGATATTCAGTTGGTAGTTGAAAAAATTCAAGAGTCTTCTAATTGGATACCTCAGGGAACAGTTACATCCAATGATGTAGTAGAGGGTAAGACTTTTTACAATAGGTCTAGGGAGATTCAAACAGGTACATACAAATCAGAAGAGTTTGATTTTTTAGGTAATGCTAATCAGAGTGATGTAATAGAGGGTAAGCAGTTCTATTCAAATGCTAAGGAGCTTTTAACAGGTACGCTTAAGATACCAGTAGTAACATCAACAATATATAAGGGAGATGCGTTAGTAACAGATGTAATGAGTGGTAAGAAGTTCTATTCTAATTCAGGAATCTTATTAACAGGAACATATACTATTCCTACTGTATCATACATGGGAGATGCTGAAGTTTTAGATGTAATGAGTGGAAAGAAGTTCTATTCTAATTCTGGAACCTTACTTACAGGTACATGGTCATTTCTAGGAGATGCGGTAGTAGATGAGGTATTAGATGGTAAGAAGTTTTACTCTAACTCTGGTACTTTACTTACAGGTACATATACACCTCCCACACCAATAGATTTTACAAATATGCAATACAGTACATTTGATGATTATGCTGGTATAGACTATTTAGGTTATGATGGAACCCTAACAGAGGATTACAAGGGAGAAGAAGCCCAGTGGAGTAAGATATCAAATAACATCTGGAAGGATGAAAGGGCAGGAATATATTGGAGTAGTGATCAGACTCTTACTATGAGAGCCTTAGTTCCCAATTCGAATTCAAACATATTCACCGCAATGTCTCTAAATACTTGTGATTACTTTAATGCTGTTCCAAGAAGTTCATACGACGGTTCTGACCTAGATTGTGGTAATGCAATAAACTGGTGTGCGACTTTAACACTCGATGGTAGGAGTAATTGGTACTTACCTTCTCAAAAAGAGTTGATGTTAGCATATATAGATGGAATGTATAACCAAGCAGGGGATACATTACAAGAAGCAGCTGAGTTTACAGTAGGGGATGGTAGTGCAGTTCATTATGGAAACTATTGGTCGTCGTCGGAGGTTTCCAACGATTCTACTTCCGCATTTTACGTTTACCTTTACGGTGGCGATTCCAACCGCGACCCTAAGGCAAATACTTACAGCGGAGTTCGTTGTGTATCCCGGGACTAGTTTCCAGAATTTGGTAATTTTGTAATTTTTTAATTTACCCATCCACAAAGTGGATGGGTTGTTTTAAATCCCCTTGTATATATCTATTTAAAATTGTAATATCTAAGTGCATGGAGTCTACTATTTAACCTCATTGTAGGCAATGGATAGTAGAGAAAGCCCAAATATTTAAGTCCGTTCTACTACACCTTATAGGTATTTAAATACAGTTAAACTTTTTAGTTGAAATATTAATCAGTTTTACAGTGGTAAACAAGTTAGTAGAAAGATGTTAGCGTTGGTCTAGCTCGGAGGTTTCCAACAATTCAACAAACGCATGGAACGTAAACCTAAACAATGGGAATACCAACAACAACAATAAGACAAATACAAACAACGGAGTTCGTTGTGTATCCCGGTAATTAGCTTTGGGCTTTACTACTCCATCTATACCAACCATTCAACATCTTACCTATCTCTTCAAACTGATTAACAATGAATGTATATCTCCTGTTATCTATGAGTTTTAATTCATATGCTACCCTAATACGAGTCTTAAGCACATCGAAATGATTACTTGCTTTTAATATATACTCTCTTTTTTTAAGTTAGGTAAGGTATTAGCAATAATTACACTATCTAATACCTCCCAAACACAATCTGTTATCGACTGACCCAATGTATATTTATACTCCTTTTTAAAATTACTAACTAAAGAGTAAAGATATATTAACAGTTTGTAAACACTTCTATACAAAGGCAAATTGTTTGTATTACTCATATATATTATTTTATTAATTTAAAATATGAATACTCATTTACTGGCTCTAAGTATTCCTTTAAACAACCAAAATGATTCTCATACATGTTTTTTCTTAAATTAAAACAGTTAACATGTCTAAAATGACCATAGTAAGAATTAATCATAGCTAACATCTTAGTTATCTCTTCTTTAGAAGGAGGAGTATGAAGAGGTAAAGCTATCTGTTTTTGATTTTGGGATATTAGTAAAAGTCCTCGGTTAAAAAGTTTTAATTTGTTTTTTAAGTTACCAACGACCCTTTGTCTTGAAAGGGTATATCTAGGCTTAATGACATATCCTACGAAGTCTACACCAGAGTAAACAGAACCATATTTATCTTTGTTAGGATGTAGGGTAAGTTTAAGTTTTTGCTTTATAAATATATCTATCTGTTTTCTCCATCTGTATACATCTTCAAGACTATTAGAAAGAACAACAATATCGTCAACATATCTAGTATAGTATTTAATTTTTAATACTCTTTTTACATATTGATCTAATTCGTTTAAGTATATATTTGCAAAAAATTGAGATGTAAGATTCCCTATCGGAAGACCTTTGTTTTTAGAGACATTAAAAAGAGATTTATGAGGGGGAACCTGTTTAAGTAGGTTGCTATCTCCGCGAATTGAATAGTTTTGAGTTGGGTTGTTTTTTAAAATTACTTTGGTTATCCATATTAATTCCTTCTGTGTATTACCTTTATATCCCTTTCTGATATTTTCAATTAATATTTTTTCCAGCACCCCCTTATCTATACATGTAAAGAAACTTTTAATATCAAACTGTCCGTAGTAAGCTTTCTTTGTACAGTTTCTAGATATTTGTCTTATACTTCTTTGAATATATTTTGTAGCACAAAGGGTACCCCTCTCCTTTCTACAAGCAAAAGACGAGTAGATAAATCTTTTTTCAAAATATGGTTCTAAATATGATACTAGTAAATGATGTACGATTCTGTCTTTAAAATTCGCTGCAAATATCTCTCTAATTTTGGGGTATGTGACTGCAAAACATATAGATCTTGAGGGTTTGTATCTATGAGATATTAGCTGTTTTTGAAGTGTAAGTAGATTTTGTTCTAACTCTAT
>JAAZAL010000019.1 GCA_012514355.1 Candidatus Dojkabacteria bacterium | reverse complement strand
ATTGACTTCTTTCTTGTGAGCAAGTTACAGTTATCCCCGATGGAATGTGTGTAATCTCTACGGCAGATGATGTTTTATTTACATTTTGTCCCCCTGGACCTCCCGATTTTGTTGCTTTAAACTCAATATCTGTTTCTGGTATCTCTATATCTTTTTCAAGCTCAGCAAGTATTGGTATAACTTCTACACCAGCAAAGGATGTTTGTCTAAGATTTTGAGCATTAAAGGGAGAGAGTCTAACTAATCTGTGTGTCCCATGTTCTTTTTTTAATAGACCGTATGAATACTTACCAGTAATATCAATAGTGACAGTAGCTATTCCTACCTCGTTTCCTTTGAGTATGTTAGTTATATTGTATTTCCAACCTTTTTTTTCAAAAAATCTGGTATACATTCTAAAAAGCATTTCACACCAATCTTGAGCTTCAACACCACCCTGTCCTGCGTGTATTGAAAGGGTAGTATTACAAGAGTCATATCTTCCAGAGAGAAATTTAAGTGACTCAAATTGATTAATTTCCTCCTCTATTTTTTGAAAATCTTCATAAAGAATATCTTGCTCTTGCTCTTTAGTATCATCAATAATTGAGAGTAGGGAGTTTAAATTGTTTTTGATTGACTCTATTTTCTCTGTCTCCTGTTTAATATCAGAAATCTGTATCATTACATCCTGTGCATGTTTTGGATTTTCCCAAAATGACTTACTTCTACTCTCTTCTTCTAGTGATTTAAGAATTTCTCTTTTAGAATCTATCCCTAAAGATGCCTCTATTTCTAGGACTTTCTCTAATAGTTGCTCTGTATCTCTTTTACTAATATTTCCCATTCTTGTATATTATACTATCCTAATTCTAAAAATATACAATTAAAATGTTTGGACTATTTGAAAAAAAGAAAAGAACAGGTGCAAGTGACGAAAAAAACCAAAATGCAAGTAAATTTGTAGTACTTTTAATACTTGATGGCTTTGGTGTTCACCCAGATCCAGAAGGGAATGCAGTTTTAGGTGCAAGAACTCCATTTCTGGATACTGCTTGGACATATGGGAAATCTACTCTTCTAAATGCCTCTGGAACGTATGTGGGGCTTCCTTCAGAGGAGGCAGGAAACTCGGAGGTAGGTCATCTTAATTTAGGTGCTGGACAGGTAGTATATCAATCCTATCCAAGAATTAATGATGCAATTACAACTCATGAACTAGACCGTAATGTTGTTTTGAGAGATGCTTTCTCCGAAGTTAAGAGCAGAGGCTCAAATGTTCATCTTGCTGGTGTGTTAAGTCCTGCAGGTGTACACGGTCATATTAAGCATCTATTTTCATTAATGGATATTTGTAAAGCTAATGGACTTAATCCATATATTCACATATTTTTTGATGGAAGAGATACTCCTCCTAAAGATGGTTTTTTGTATCTTAACAAATTAAATGAAAAGATTAGAGAGCTTGGTGTAGGTAAAATTGCTTCTATTCAGGGAAGATTTTATGCTATGGATAGGGATAACAGATGGGAAAGAATTAAGTTAGCATATGATGCTATGGTAGGGTTGTCTCCAGAAACTTTTCTAGATCCAGTGGTAGCTCTCCAGAGTTCATATGCTAACAACATTACAGATGAATTTGTAAAACCTGCAACTGCAATAGATTCTCAAGGGGTACCTATTGGGGCAGTAAAACCTAATGATATTTTACTTTTGTGGAATTTCAGAGAGGATCGTGCAAGAGAATTAAGTAAGGCATTTATATCAAAGGAATTTGAGCACTTTGTTAGAAGAAACTATCCCGAGAATTTGTATCTTGTAACAATGACAGGGTATGAAGAGGGGATTGATGCTCACGTTATTTTCCCACCTAGAGAAATTAAACTCCCTCTTGCAGAATATCTTTCTAATTTAGGTTTTAATCAATTACATATTTCAGAAACAGAAAAAAATATGCATGTAACATATTTCTTTAATGGTGGTGTAGAACAGAGTCATCCTGGTGAGGACTTTTTTAACATACCTTCTCAAAGAGTAGAAAATTACGCTACTGTTCCTCAAATGAGTTCCCCAATTATTAGAGATGAGGTAGTAAAAAGAATCAAGGCGTATGATACATACAAATACAAATTTATAGTTATTAATTTTGCTAACCCAGATATGTTAGGACATACAGGGGATTACAATGCAACAGTAATGGGAAATGAGATTTGTGATCAATTAGCAGCAGATATTGCAAAAGTAACATTATCTATGGGAGGAGCTTTAGTAATTACCGCTGACCATGGTAATTGTGAGAGTATGATAAATAGGGTAACAAAGGAGGTAGATATAGCTCATACTAACAATCCAGTGCCTCTTATTGTTTTATCTAGTATAGATGAGATTACTCCAAAGACAGGGGATAAGATGGTAAAAGTTGGTACTGGTAAAAATGCTCATACAACGGGACTTCTAGCAGACATTGCTCCCACCTGTCTTGGGCTAATAGGACTTGATATCCCAGACAGCATGACTGGAGTGGATCTAAGAAATATTTTTTAAAGCTGTAGGAAAAGTAAAAGTATTCCCAAGAGTATCCTATATATTCCAAACAGGGTTAACCAATTCTTCTTACTATACTTTTTCAATACTATTAATCCTAGATATGTAATTATTCCTGCTATCAATATCCCAAATACATCTTTAATATTAAGAACTCTTTGTGGATACTCTTTATAAATTTGATAAAGAGGAGCAGCAAGAAGCAGGGGTAGGCCTAAAAGGAAGGAGTATTGGATTGCAGTATATTTATTTAAACCTGTAAACATTCCAAAAATTGTAGATATCCCTGATCTAGAACCTCCTGGAATAAGGGCAAATATTTGGCTTAATCCCATTGCTAGTGATTGTCTCCAAGTAATCTCTTCAAATTCCTTTTCATTCGGCTCTCTCCTTCTTTCAATTAACACCATAACAATTCCCCAAAGTATTAGGGAAATAGCTATAAAGATGTTTCCTCTTAGTTTCTCTTCAATAATTGATTCAAAAATAAGACCTACTATCCCTGCAGGTATTGTTGATATTAATATTTTTAAATATATTGATATTTTCTTTTTTGTAAATATATCTTTAAAAAGAAAGTTATAAAAATATATTATTAATGCAAGAGTTGTTCCTAGATGTAGTACTGAAAGAAGATAGGTATCCATCTCTATATCAAGTAATTTTGAAGATAGGATTAGGTGAGCACTACTTGATATTGGAAGCAATTCAGTAAACCCCTGTATAAATCCTAATAATGCAATTTTTAGTGTATCCATTATTTTAATATGATATATTATTTACATATGACATATTCTACTCATATGAAACAAAAAAAGATAGTTGGATACTTTCTCTGTTTATTAATATTAATATCATCTTCTATTAAAGCCTCTGCTTCATCTCCCTCTTTTACCTTTTATCCATCTTCAGGAGTTGTGCAAGATGCACAGGAGGGTTTTACAGTGGATGTGCTAATAGATTCAGGTAGTTATGAACTGAGTAAAGCTAGGGCTATGATAAAATTTGATCCTAAAGTAATTAAACTTGTAAGAGCTTCTAAAAACTCATCTCTGTTTGAACAGTGGCCATTAGAGCAGAGTAGTACAGACAATATTAATGGTGTAGTAATTTTAACTGGAGTCACTCAAGTGGATAGCCAAGAAGGTACTCCTTTTTACTTAACAGATACAAGTCCTGATGTTTTTATTAGATTAGAGTTTGATGTAATTACTACTAAAGAGGAAGATATCGTATTAAGTTTTGAATATAGTGGTCAAGACGATGATTTTATGTCTGTACTAATTGATAGTGATACACAAAATAATGTGCTTGCAGTTAAACCCCAATCAGCAACTTTTTCGTTAAATTCTCAAGATATTCCAGAAACAGGATTAAATCCTAGCGCTATTGGTGCAATAGTAGGAATAATATTAATACTTGTTGGAGGATATATTAGATCTACGGGTAGTACTTACTTTAGAAAACGAACTGGTACAATTGTTCTTTCTGATTAATATATTGATTAGAAAGTAGATATCTGATATCATTTTTCTATATATTATGCCGAGATAGCTCAGTTGGTAGAGCATCTGTCTGAAGAACAGAGGGTCCCCAGTCCGAATCTGGGTCTCGGCATAGGCGAGAGTAGTTCAGTTGGCTAGAACGACACATTGCCAATGTGTAGGTCGCGGGTTCGAACCCCGTCTCTCGCTTTCCACTTATTGAAAATATTTCTTAAGAGTTTTTAGATATTTAAATATCTCTTTTCTATATTTGATAAAGATTTTTATTCCAAAGTATAGAATAATAATTGCAAGAATCCATTTATTAAATAGATTAACATATCTTTTAATGGTTTCTAAGTCACCTCCAACCATTAATCCCATATAAGCTATTAATAGTGAATATACATATGAACCTAAAAATACACTAGCGGAAAAGAAGAAAACATTAATCTCTAAAAAACCTGCAGCGACACCAGATACAACTCTTAAATATGGTACAAATCGAGAAAAGAATATATATATATGACCATACTTCACAATCTGTTCTGAGCTTTTTTCAAATCTCTTTTCATTTATTTGTAGGAATTTTCCTTTTCCATCTAACCATTTATTAATGTTTTTACCTGAGAAAATTTTTCCAACAAGATAGGTAGGAAATGCACCAACAAATTCTCCAGCTGCTGAAGCGAATGCAATAGACCAGAGGCTGTACTCTTTACTTGCAGCAAGAATTGCAATGACTATCTCTGTAGGGAATATGCCTATTGCAGAGATAAAGACTCCCCAATTCCCAATCCTAACAAGTAGTTCAAATACTTTTGT
>JAAZAL010000018.1 GCA_012514355.1 Candidatus Dojkabacteria bacterium | reverse complement strand
TGAAGAGATTTAAAGGATATTGATGTATAATTTCACTGTTTAAATATATGGGAGAGGTGCTAGAGTGGTCGAATAGGGCACACTCGAAATGTGTTATTCAGGTTTATTCCTGGATCGTGGGTTCGAATCCCACCCTCTCCGAAGAGATTTACATTGTTGTAAAAGTTAAGAAATGAATAGTAATCAAATGAACAAACTCACAAAAGAAGAAAAGAGAGTAATTATTGATAAAGGAACAGAGGCTCCATTTCTAGGAGAATATGTTAATAATAAAGAGAAAGGAATTTACATATGTCGTCAATGTAATACCCCTTTATACAACTCTGAAGATAAATTTGAATCTAGCTGTGGATGGCCAAGTTTTGATGATGAAATCCCTGGAGCAATAAAAAGGAGTGTAGACAAAGATGGAATGAGAATCGAAATAACATGTGCTAAGTGTGGAGGTCATTTAGGTCATATATTCTTAGGAGAACAACTAACAGAGAAAAATGTTCGTCATTGTGTTAATTCAATATCAATGAAATTTATACCAAGTAAATAGAAATATGAAAAAAATAGTATTAGCAGGTGGTTGTTTTTGGGGAATGGAAGAGTTATTTAGAAATCAACCAGGAGTTGTAGATACCTGTGTTGGATATACAGGTGGCAAAGTTCAAAATCCTACCTATGAAAATCATGAAGGGCATGCAGAAGCAGTAGAGTTAACATATGACCCAGAAATAACTTCATATACCAAGTTATTAGATTTCTTCTTTCAAATTCATAATCCTACTACTTTAAATCAACAAGGAAATGATGTTGGTAATTCATATAGATCTGCTATTTTTTATGGGAATGAAATAGAAAAGAAAGAAGCCATACAATTTATTAATATAGTAAACTTGTCTAAAAGATGGAAGAAACCAGTAGTTACAACAGTTGAACCATTAGAAAAATTCTATCCAGCAGAGCAGTATCATCAAGATTATCTACAGAACAATCCCAGGGGATATACATGCCACAGAAGATATTTTAATAGCTATTTAGAGGAAGAATAGGGGAATAAATAATCCAAATTTCATTTTAAAGCAAAATCGTTTAACAAGCTTTTTTATCTTGAGGAGATACTCACAATTTCCAAGGCCAATGTGGATAACTGCAAAAAGCTCGCTATTTCAACCATTTCCTACTACATAAATACTATATCCTACAACTATTACACTACAGGGTGTGATTATCTTCGTTGTATCCAACTTCATAAAATTTTTGTATTATGTATATATGGAAGACTCTCAAATATCCGTAAACACTATAAACCTTGTTCCATCTAAGAAAAGGAAGGAATACGAATCTAAAGAAAGATTGAAACTTACTGAATTTTTGTTAATTCTCTCTGCAGTAGGAGTAGTTATCTTTCTAGCACTTTTGTATATTAATCCCAATAAAGAGGCTTCAGAAGCAAGAAATTTGCGAAGAAGTGCTGATGTATCAACAATACTTTCCTATGTTAGTTCATATTATGACAGTGAGAAAATACTCCCCGAAGAGATTCCAAATTCTAAAAATTGTGTAGAGTACAGAAATGAGATATGTAAAAGTGGGCCGTATAACTGTAAAGATTTAGTAAATATGTCATTTCTAACAAAAGATAATTCAGAAACTTTTCTCTCTATGCCTTCAGATCCTTTGCATATATCAATAAACGGAACAGGTTACTTTATTTCTAATATAGGGGAGGGAGAAATTAAGGTGTGTGCTCCATATGCAGAAAGAAATCAAGAGATATCATTCTCTATACATTTATATTAATATGTATTAACAATGAAAAAGAAATTTTCAAAACAACAAGTCAGAGAGAAAGAGTTAGTAATACTGTTTTCCCTATTCATATTCCTCTTCTTTGCATACAGATCTGGAAACTATTCTTGGATAAAGGATTTTCAACTAATAGTAGATCTTTTTGCTAGTTCTCTTGCCTTCTTTGTTGGGGTATTAGCAATGGTAAGATACTTTACTAAGAAAACAAATGTTAACTATCTTCTCTTAGGATTAGGTTTTGTTACTGTTTCCTTTTTAGATGCTTTTCATATATTACATACTCTAAATGTATTCTCAGACCTCTTCTCTATTGGAAAACTTACTATGTTTCCCAGTAGTATGGTTCTCTCTAGAGTATTTTTAGCATTAATATTTTTCTTAGCTTGGGTATTAACAAAGGAAGAGAAGAAAATTAGAGGTATGAAGGAAAAAATAGCATTAGGTTCTCTTTTAGGAGCTATTTCAGTATTTACCATCGCTATTGTTACCTTTACAACCTTTTTTGAAGGATTTGAATCTTACCAATTTGCAATATCTATGCAAACTATTGCATTAATGATATATCTTTTTACATTAATCGGTTATGCAAGAGAGGAGGGGATGTATTACAGAAGCTTTGATTTTTGGTTAATGTTTTCTGTTGTGTTTTCAATCATTTCTCAAATATTCTTTTTACCATATCTTAATATTGAGTATGAGCTAATGTTAAACCTATCTACCCTAGCCAAATTCCTTAGCTATTTTGTTCTACTAGTAGGGTTTCTTTGCAGCATATATGAGATGTACAAAAGAGAGGAGCAGGTTCAGAAGGAATTAGAAAACAAAAACTTCTTGATAAAGTTAACTAAGCAGAAAGTAGAAGAAGCATATATGGTATTAAGAGAGGAGAAATGGAAACTATCAAAGGAGAGTAAGAAAAAGACTACAGACAAAATATTTAAGGATATATTAAAAAAGAAATAGTATGTATCAGCCTAAGATAAAGAGATATCAAAAAGAGTTTGAATATTCATATGCATTTGGAGCATATCCTGTATTCGATTTACTTAAACAGTATCCTGACAAGGTTTACAAAGTATTACTTTCAAAATATGGATTAGGGAGTGATGGTATCAAAGAGGTAGAAGGCATCTGTAAGGAGAAAAATATATATATTGAGGTAAGTGATAGGTTAATACAAAAGATAGCCGTAAAGGAGAACACATACGCTGTGGGGGTGTTTAAAAAGTATGAGCTTAACATTTTAGAAAATGAAAACCATATTGTTTTAGTTAATCCTTCAAATATGGGAAACCTTGGTACTGTTGTTAGAACAATGTTGGGTTTTGGTTTAAAAGATTTGGCGATAATTAGACCAGGTGCAGATATTTTTGATCCATTAGTCATTAGGGCTACAATGGGAGCTATCTTTAATATCCGTTTTGAATATTTTAATAGTATTGAAGAATATTTAGAGAGATTTCCTAAGCAGAATATATATACCTTTATGTTGAAGGGGAGTAAGAGTATTAATGAGGTTAAGTTTGTTAAGCCATATTCTTTAATTCATGGTAACGAATCTAAGGGGTTAGATGATTCATATATTAATTTCGGACAGAGTGTATATATTCCACATAGTAAAGAGATTGATTCTTTGAATCTTTCTGTTGCTACATCAATTAGTATCTGGGAAGCTTCCAAAGAGAATTAGTAGA
>JAAZAL010000017.1 GCA_012514355.1 Candidatus Dojkabacteria bacterium | reverse complement strand
TTGTTTTTCCATTTCTTAACAAAGAGTTTAACGTTTTTCTTACTTTCATCAATATCTCTTTGGATATCTTTATCATTAATGTCATTATACAGAAGTTTTAGGTTCCAGTTTTTTTGCATCCTCCGATTATACTACACATGTGATATAATTGGGGCAACACAATGACCCAGATATCACTGGTAAGTGGTGGAAAGAAAGTAGTTCTCTACTATTAGAATCCAACGGATTACTTCCGAAAAAGAGTAAAACCATTAATATGGTTAACAAGATATCTACAGTAATGTAGATATGAAAAAGGGTGGTAACACGTATATGCGTCCCTTTGTAAGAACTGATACAATATATTAGTTTTTACAAGGGGATTTTTGTTTAATATTTGATTACTTAAATATATGGAAGATTTAAAGATTTCTAAAGCACAGGGTATGCCTAATTTTGCTTCTGTTGAAGAAAAAATTCTTAATTATTGGAAAGAAAAGGATATATTAGACAAAAGTATTGAACAAAGAGCTAAAGAGAAATCTTTTACCTTCTATGATGGGCCAATTACAGCCAACAACAAACCTCACTATGGACATGTTCTTACTATGGTAATTAAGGATTCTATTCCTAGATACAAAACTATGAAAGGTTTTAGGGTAGAAAGAAGTTTAGGATGGGATTGTCAGGGTATTCCTGTAGAGTATGAAGTAGAAAAGGAGTTAGGTTTTCAACAGAAAGAAGATATTGAAAAGTTTGGAGTTGAGAAATTTAATAACCTATGTAGGCAGTCTGTTAAAAAATATCAGGGTGAAATTCAAGATTTAACTGAAAGAATGGGTAGATGGGTTGATGACAAAGAGGAGTACGCCACAATGAATGCAGAGTATATTGAAAGTGTTTGGTGGTCATTAAAAGAGCTTTACAACAAAGACTTACTCTATGAGGGATATAAAGTCGTTCCTTACTCTACTAGAGCGGGTACTACTCTTTCTAACTCTGAGGTAGCTTTGGGTGGTTACCAAACTATTACTGATCCTGTTGTTGTTGTTAAATTGAAGCTTAAAGAGAGTAACACTAATCTTTTGATATGGACTACTACCCCTTGGACATTGCCTGGAAATCTTTTAGTCGCTGTTGGTAAAGATTTCACTTATGTAGAGTTAGAATACAAAAAAGAAAAATATATTGTTGGTAAGGATTTGGTTGAGAGTATTTTCAAAGAGGATTTCAAGATATTAAAAGAGATTAAAGGTAGTGATTTAATTGGTAAGGAGTATGAACCACTTTATCCATACTATGCCCAAAAGAGTAGTGAAGGTGCATTTAGAGTTGTACACGCTAATCATGTAACTTTGGATGATGGAACTGGACTTGTTCATCAAGCTCCATATGGAGAGGAAGACTTTTTGCTTATGACTGAAATGGGTATAGGGATGTTTGATTACCTAGATGATGCTGGAAATATGAAAGATGAGATTGAGCAATTTAAGGGTATGTTTTACAAAAAGGCTAATAGATATATTATTGAGGATTTAGAGAAAAGAAATCTCCTTTTTGATCACTACGACTATGAACATCAGATGCCTATGTGTTGGAGAACTAGTACTCCATTAATATACAAACCGATTAAGAGTTGGTATGTAAGAGTTACCAAAATTAGAGAGTTACTTGTTAATGAAAACAAAGATATTAATTGGATACCAAAGCATGTAAAAGAGGGAAGATTTGGAAACTGGTTAGAAGATGCAAGAGATTGGGCTCT
>JAAZAL010000016.1 GCA_012514355.1 Candidatus Dojkabacteria bacterium | reverse complement strand
TATCTTTCACTAACCCCCTGTCTGCATTCATCAAACCAGCTCCTGCCCCTTTGTTAGTAACCTTACTTACAGAGCAACCCATATTTATATCTACACCATCAAAACCCATGTCTTTAACCATTCTCGTAGCATAGTAGAAGTTATCTGGATTTGATCCCCACAACTGAACAATGAGGGGCTTTTCAATGGGAAGAAACTTCAATCTATTCATCACCTTGTCCCTACCTACAGAGAATAGCCCATCAACATTAACAAACTCTGTATAGAAAAGGTCTGGTCTTTTAATACCTGTAATAATCTGTCTAAAAACTGTATCAGTTACATCCTCCATAGGAGCTAGAGAATATATCGGTTTTTCTAAACTTGTATATATATTCATATCCTTAATTTTACCATATACACCTACATCTTGAAAAAATAAGTAAATTACAATAAACTTGATGTATATTACTGCCTAAAGTATGACACAACAAAATATATTAACAAATTCGCAAGGACAACAGCTCTTAGACGAGAGTAGGGTAGATAATATTCTAACCATTATCAAACACACCACTAAGGAATTTCTAAATTGGTGGTATGTAAAAATGACAGTATGGCATTTAAGAATGCTAGTGAGAGTCTCAACAATATTAGATGATAATCTTTCAATCTCATTACTTATAAAAAATTTCTTCCTCCCTTGGCATAGGGATTTCTCATTGATAGGGTATGTATTTGGAATATTGATTAAGATACTGTTTCTTCCAATAGCAATATTAATATATCTTCTTTTTTCTTTTCTTTACTTTTTACTAATATGTATCTGGGTTTTACTACCGATAGCTACTTTAATATATATTTTAAAATCTTTACTAGGAATATAAATGGCAATAGAGTATGGTTGGCAAAATAGAACAGTAATAGGACATCATCAAAAGGATAGTAATACCTTAGAACTAATTGAGAAAGATTTACCCATATTAACCAAAGAATCAGACGCTCTCTTTTTACTAACCAGAGATCAGTTCTTTAGTATTTCTACACCACAAATATCTAATGTATTAACCAACTATCTTAAATACAATAGGATAAATAATCAGGTAAGAGTAATTGCAAATATATTACTCATGCCTGGGCTTTTCATTGCTGTAGGATATCTTCTAAGATATCTTGGAGTATTAGAAAAGATAGAGATATTAAATCAATTCATATCTAGTAACATTGCAGATATCCTTTTTGGGGTATCCATCTTTAATGTCTTTATTCTTTGGTATGACTACTTTAAAGACAAAAGTCATCCAGTAAGACTACCTAAAGCTCAAAAAATTCCTCTAAATGATTTAGAGGAGATTAAAACAACGGGTATTAAATTCGGAAGATATGCACATTTAGAAGCTATTAATTTTGTAAATGAATATACTCTTGACGCAATATGTAACAATACAAAAAATGAGCAGATAGATACATCAAGTCTTTTTACTGAACTTTTTGTACTACCAGAAATCCAAGAAATATTTAGAAGAGCAGATATAAAAATTACTGAGGAAATATTCTCTAAAAATAATGTTACTAAAGAAACATTACCTAAATATTCATACACCGCCATAAGAAGCATAATAATATATGCATTAAATGAAGCCTTACTTACCTCTTCTACAGAGATAGAACCAAAGCACTTAATACTAGCTCTTTTAAATGTATTCCCCGTACTTAGACAAACTCTTTCAACCCAGAGATCTTCAATTGATATCCTTAGAGAGGTAATTAGATACCAATCATATGAAAAGGATAAATTGAAAAGAGCTCAACACTTCAATCCTAATGTAGCGTATTACAGAAAAGGGGGGATTGCTAAAGATTGGGTATATGGGTATACATATATTCTTAACCATTTTACTAAAAATGTTAACGAGCAAGTGATTGTAGAAAGAGATATATATGGAATTGGCCACGATGATGAGATAGAGGCTTTAATATCTGTACTAGGAAAGGTTTCTAATCGTAACGCTCTGTTTGTTGGTGAACCTGGGGTAGGGAAGTCAAGTATTGTAATGGGTATTGCTCAAAGAATTAACTCTGGTGATGTACCATTACAGCTTAAGGATAAAAGGATATTAAAATTTGATATAAATGGTTTAATCGCTCAATCTAGTAAAGAACAGAATCTTGAAGGGCTTGTACTAAAGGCAATGAATGAATTAGAAAACGCTAAGGATGTAATTTTGTATATTGATGAGATGCAAGAGTTAATCCCATCTAAAGCAAACGAGAGTGGACACTCCATTGCAGGAATATTACTTCCATACATATTGAATAGTAAGTTCCCAATACTTGGTACTGTAAACTACGCCGATTACAAAAAATATTTCTACAGTATGGAGTCTTTAAGACAGGCATTCACTAATATTGAGATTAAGGAAATTTCGGCAGTTGACGCATTACAGATATTAGAAACAAAGGTATCTCAACTTGAAAGGAATTTTAATATATATATCACCTTTCCTGCATTAATTAGCGCTGTAGAATTAGCACAAAGGTATAACAAGGAAAGAAAATTACCAAGTAGTGCTGTTCAACTAATAGAGGAAGCTTGCTCATGGGCTCAAACAAGTGGAGTAAGGTTAGTAACAGGTGAACATGTATCTAAAGTACTTTCTAATCAAAAGGGTATTCCAATAGGGAGTGTTGATCCTCAAGATAGTACAAAACTAATGAAGCTGGAAGAGAATATGAAAAGGAAGATTATCGGTCAGGAAGATGCCATACAGGCTCTTGTAGAGGCACTTAGAAGAGCACATGTAGATATTAGAAACCCAAATAAACCGATAGGAACATATCTCTTTTTAGGTCCAACAGGTGTAGGTAAAACACATATATCAAAAGTACTTGCAGAGGAATACTTTGGTAGTGCAAATAGCATGATTAGGGTAGATATGTCAGAGTACAAAGAGATAGAGAGTGTAGAGAAATTCTTAGGTGGTGTAAGCGATAGTAGTATACTGGGAAGATCTTCAACCTCATTAGTAGACAAGATAAAGAGTAATCCATATACAGTAGTACTCTTTGATGAAATGGAGAAAGCCCATCCTCAGATATTAGATCTGTTCTTACAAATTTTTGATGAGGGGAGACTTACATCTACCTTAGGTGAAACTGTTGATTTTACTCATAGCATTATCATATGTACTAGTAATATAGGGAGTTTAATGCTTTTAGAAACCTTAAATGATAGAAATGTTACATGGCAAGAAGCAAAAGACAGAGCTATGATTGAGTTAAAACAGGCAATTAAACCAGAGCTATTAAATAGGTATGATAAGGTATTAGTATTCCACCCTCATGATATTCAGAATCTATCACAAATTTCAGAACTATTACTAGCTGAATTAGCCCAAAGACTCACAGAAAAGAGTATTACTTTAAAATGGGGAAACCTAATACCTCAATTAATTGCTAGTAAGGCAAATGACCCAGGACTAGGTGCTAGACCTATCAAAAGATACATACAAGATAACATTGAGGGTAATATTGCAAAAGAAATGATAGAGGGAAGAGTAACCTCTGGTCAAGAGATTACTGTCAAAGAGAGTTGGATAGTATAATTGTGGTTGCAAGAATTAAGATATTAAAATATAATACAAGGTTTAATATTGTATAACTAATTATGGGAGCACTACCAAAAAGAAAAATTTCTAAAGGAAGAAAGAATAGAAGAAGAGCTCAGGATTTCCTTTCTAAACCAAATCTATCCAAATGTCCAAAGTGTGGTAAGAGTAAAAGACCTCATTTTGTATGTGAATTTTGTGGTTACTATGGAGATGGTAAAGATCTTAAGAGTAATAAATAGATAATTGTATTTCTAATGAAGAAAGCAACTGACCCTAGACATCTTTCAAGAGAGTTGGCACTACAACATCTTTTTTCAACCGATTTTATTCCTGATAAGGGTAGTGTAATTGAATTTGATATATCACAGTTAACTGAGTTAAATGAAATTGACGAGTATAACCATGAGTTATACGATTCTTTAGTAGCTGGAGTTAAAGAGAATCAAACTCAGATTGATGACCTTATCACAAAATTTGCACCTCAATGGCCTGTTTCTCAAATGAAATTAGTTGATATTCAAATTCTTCGTATGTCCATATTTGAGGGTTTCATTGGTAAAATGACCCCTCCTAAAGTAGCCATAGACGAAGCTATAGAGTTAGCCAAGGAGTTTGGAGGAGAGAGTAGTAGTAAATTTGTAAATGGAGTATTAGGCGCTATATATGAAAAAAACAGAGATGAATAAAATTGAAGAGTTTGAGAAGGTAATAGGTATTGCTTTTCTAAACAAGGAGCTCCTTAAAGATGCTCTTACCCATAGGTCATATGTTAATGAGCATAAGGAGTGTAAAACACATAATGAGAGATTAGAATTTTTAGGTGATGCTGTATTAGAATTGGTAGTATCTGACTATTTGTACAACAAATATTTTGATCGTCCAGAAGGTGAGTTAACTAGTTTTAGGTCTGCTTTAGTTAAAACAGAAAGTCTTGCAGAAACTGCAATTACATTAAATATTGGAGAGTATATGCTTCTTTCTAAAGGAGAGGAAGATACTGGAGGAAGAGAGAAAAACTACCTCTTAGCAAATACCTTTGAAGCCATTATTGGAGGTA
>JAAZAL010000015.1 GCA_012514355.1 Candidatus Dojkabacteria bacterium | reverse complement strand
TGCCATCACCATCAACATCTTCCCATTTATAACCTTTAATTTGGCCATTCTCATAATTACCAAAATCATACCCGGTTAAATTCGCTCCAGCAGTTAAAATAATTCCAGTATAGTAATTTACTCCTGCGGAAGGGAAAGAAACATTCCAAGAAGAAGATGGCGTATTCTCTATAACTTTAAATGTTCCAGGTAAAAGATTACTAAAAGTATATACTCCGTTATTGTCGGTTGTTGTTGTTTGATCTATTGAACCGTCAGCGTCTTTATCCAGATTAATTACCCATCCTAAGATAGGCAAATCTTGGTCATCTTTATTACCGTCACCATTCATATCTTCCCATTTAGTTCCAGAAATTGAACCAAGTTTGGTATTAGTGATAGTGCAAGTCGCAGTTTGTTCATATGTAAGATTACCTAAACAACCTGAACTATATGACACACTATAATTGCTTCCTGGATCTACCTCTGTAATTGCATAAGCCTGACCTGGAACTACATATATATTATTATTACCATCAGATTCAAAGGCAGTTGGATTAACACCATCAACCTTGAAACTAAAATTACTAAAAGGTACAAAATCTCCAACAATAACTTTTTCTATAGTTAAAATAGGAAGTCTTTTGTTTTCAATAATACAAGTTTTAGTTTCACCCGCAGCTACCGTAACGCCATTAAGACATGGATTACTGGTTGCGCCCCATCCACTAGGAACATCTTCAATTATTTTATAAGTACCAGCATCAATATCATAGATGTAATCAGTAGAATCAGAAATTGTCCCAGTTGCAATAACTATTCCATTTATATCTGTAAGCTTAGTAGTAAAAACTGTTTGATCGCCAGCAGGAACAGTAATTTTTTGAACGATTATATGACCCTTTTGATTAACAGTTGTATCTTCAGAGTCATTATTATTAGTAGTTAATGTCTCTGGAGTATCTGTTGAAACAGTAGCACTGTTACTTATTGTTGCACTAGTCGTAGAAACAGTACCAACAATAGTAACCGTAGCTGATGTATTTCCAGCTAAAGTTCCTAATTCACATTGAATATCGGAAGCTATTTTATCTAAACAATTTCCAACACTAGGTGTAACGCTAGATATACTAAACCCAGTAGGTAGAGTATCTTTAACAATTACATTTACAGCTGGAATCGTAGATAAGTTATTAACAGTTAAAGTATATGTAAGTGTTCCACCATTGTTAACAGGATCTGGAGAATCAGTTTTTGTAATAGAAATATCTGTTTTCTTTGTATTAGTAAAGGTACAGGTTATAGTTTCTCCTGCATCTAACTCTAAAGCTGTAATGGTTTCATTCTCTCCTGTTATAGAACTAGTACAAATTGCACTTGTTTGATGCCAACCTGCAGGTATTGTTTCATTTACAGAATAGGTTTTACCTGCTGGTAATACCTGACTATTTGGAGTATCTGAGTCTTTTAATGTAAATCCTTTATATCCTTCTCCTCCAGTAGTAAAGGTGAATAATTGAGTATCACCTGCAGGATCTGTAACTTTATCAACTATAATACGCCCTATTGGAACAAAGTGTCCAACAAGAGAAGCTGTATTATCTTTATATTCCTCTGTAATGAAGGAGGCTATTGTATTTCCTTCTACAGTTCTTTTAAAGCCATCTATAATTAAAGTATATTCAACACCACCAATTGTTACTATTTGATCACTTATGCTATTTGGGAATGTAACTTTATCATCACATGGTGTATCAGTTCTTTGGAAACCTGAGTTACAGTTCCTTACATTATTTGTATTAGTTGTCTCATCAATTTGGACTTTGAATGTAAAATCCTTAGAAAGTGGAGATCCAAGGGTAATCTTCAAATCGGCCCATACAATTGAACTATAAACTGGATGATTGTAATGAGTTAAATCCCCTAAAATAAATTCTTGACCATTTATTAAATCTGCTAAAATTAGTCCTGACTTACCAACAAACCCCAAGCCACTTTGGGTGCTGGATCCTGAAGGCCACCTAATTTGAGAAGAGCCTTCACCGTCAACAATACTGTTATTGGATGTTGTAGGCCAAATTCCAGTTACTATAAAAATAGTGAAATGATCTATATCCTCTATTTTAAGAATATCCTTTTCATTAACGATCTCATTAGTTACTTCTTTAATGTCCGTTAAAATGTCCTTTCTCTCTTCAGCATATACCACCTTGGTCTCTTCTTCTATTGATGGTAATACTAAATCATATTCAAAAGTACCATCTATCATATCTGTTTTTATATCATATGCCATATCACTTACAGCTCCTGTTGCCTCTATCTCTTCTTGTGTTAAAGTAATTTCCTCTATTGTAAGCTTTGTAGGGTTTTCTGGTAATTTAGTAAAAATAACTCTTACTCTACTATTCTGTGGAGCAATGTATGTTTTACCTAACTTAACTACATCATATGTTGTAGCACTATCCCCATTAAGAACCCAAGTAGCAGGTAATGACATTACCTCTTTAATAACCTCTACTGGTTCAACAGTAGGCTTTTCTATAACTGGTTCTTCAAAAACAACTTCATTAACGACTGGTTTTTCAACAAGGGGTTCTTCAACTACAGGAGGAGTCTCCTCCTCTGGTAAAACAACCTCTTCTTGAGGTAAAGACTCTTCGGGAATTATCTCTTCCTCAATAGGTGCAACATTATCCTGTGAATATTCATCTATAACCTGGCCAATAACAATAGTTTGTGGAAGAAATGAGTAAAAAATAACAAACAAAGAAACAAAAATCTTGTATAAAGATTTCTTAATTAATCTCTTCATTAAAATAAATATAATAAATTTATTTAATTCAAAGAGATATGTTGTTAGACGGGCAGGCCTTCAAACCAACATAACCCTCTAATAACTAATGTCGGTCCTGTGGCTATACTAAAACTATTCTGTATAAAAATGTTTAAAAACTCTAAGCCACAATATATTTTGTAATTGTATCACTAGCAATATTTAATGTCAATGAAATTTAGTATACCCTAGTATACCCCAGAACTCACTATCCCATAGCTAAGAACCACTAACGATTGTATTTTAACTCTTTATAAAACTTGCCCTTGTTTTTTAATAACTCTTTCCAATCACCTCTCTCAACTATATGACCCCTATCTAACATATATATCTTATCGAAGAGATCCAACAAATCCATATCCCTTGTAATTAGAATAACTGTTCTATCAGGACCTGCAAATTTCAATATACCTCTAATTAACTTATCCCTGGAAGGAGCATCTATGAAAGTAAATGGCTCATCTAATACAAATATCTTTCTATTTCTATACAACATCCTAGCTATTGCCAGTCTCTGCCAATATCCAGGAGATAGCTCTTTACCATCTAGATATTTACCTAACTTCAGCTTATCATTAATACCTTCATGTCTCATAAACTTATCAATTTCACAAACCTTTATTACCCTGTTATACAAATCTTTGTTAATCTTTTTTTTGTCACTAGCCAATGTAATATTTTCCCTAATACTAAAACTGTAGTTAACAAAATTTTGGAATGTTACAGATAATTTACTCTTGACCTCCCCCCTATCTAACTCCTTAACAGAGTATCCTCCCATAAGGTAATCACCTGCCGTAACCTGATACAAACCTGTAAGCATTTTAATAATGCTTGTTTTTCCAGAACCATCTCCTCCAAAGAAGGCAACTTTTTCTCCCGCACTAATCTTAAAAGAGATATCTTCTAATACTTTTTTTTCAGGTTCATCAGGATATGCAAAATCTAATTTAAGAAATTCAATATCTGGAGTACCTTTTGGTAATTTAGCAAACCCATGTCTAATATCTCAAAATCCTTCATGATTAACAAATTCAAAATATTTAGAGGTATATGCTAGGTAGTTATCTAAAAGTGCAAAGGTATTAAATACTTGAAATGCACTACTATGAACTACATCAACATAGTTAAAAAGGGCACTAAATGTACCTATGGATATCTTTTTAACAATAGCGTACCCAACTAAATATATAACATAAATATACTTAAAGAGTTGGCCAACTACACTTCCAAATACCTCATCTATTGTAAAATGTTTTCTTCTGTGGAAAAGACCTTTTAAATACCCATCCTTATTTTTTTCGAACTTATTTCTCAAAAAATCATATGTGTTATTTACTCTTAACTCATTAAAATTCCTAATATCCATACTAATTGTATAGTAGATATAGTTAGTGAGTTTAAGTATTGGCATATTCCTATCATCATACAGTTGTATGATCTTTCTATTAAACATAGTGAGTAAGACCTCTGGTAATACAAAAAGAGTAAGTAGAAGTACAGACCATCCCAAATGAGAAGAGAGTATTACATATGCAGTAATACCTCTTGCTAACTGATATATGATTGTAGAGAAAGAATCGTATGATGATATTAGGTTGTTTATTGAATAGTTAGGAATATATTCTATTAGATTTTGTAATTTAGGTTTTTCAATATCTTGCAGATTAGAACTAGATATTTTACTAATCATCTCTACATTAGTATCCCTCCATACCCTATCTGCAATGTTATTTTTTAAATTAATCCTTACCCTATTACCAATATTTACTAGTATTAGAAGTAAGAGTGATATACATAGATAGAAGAACGAATCAGAAGCTAAATATCTTTGTATGTCTAATTTATCAAAATTCTGTATTACAATTATGGTCGCATCTAAAAATTTCCCTGCAACTGTAATTCCCAACATCTCTGATATAGTAACCATTACAAAGAGGAGATCTCTGATAACTACATCCTTTGTATATCGAGTATAAAAGAACTTAATTACTTGCCACAAGGTTACTACTTTTTCTTGTATAATACTGTTCATCTATATCTATAATATCATGAAGAAATGGTTAGAGATAACAAATATTTAGAAAATTTACTATATGACCTTTGGGAGAATAACTTCTGTGAAGTCCCAAGGTTAAATCTTGTTGCTATTAAATATGGTAAACACTCTAAAAGACAGTTAGGAAGTATTAGATGGATAAAAGATAAGGATACCTTTAGAAGATATATTAAAAAATACAAACTTGAGGAAGAGATATTTGATAATAAAACAGTATCTTTAATAAATATTACAAGATATTTTTCATATGAGAATGTTCCTGAGTATGTAATAAAGGCTACCATAGCTCATGAGCTATGCCACTACACTCATGGTTTTAGTTCTCCTTTAGAAAAGAGATTTAGATATCCTCATCAGGGAGGAATAATTAAAAAAGAGTTAGAGAAAAGGGGTTTGAAAGAAGAATATACTAATTCAAAAAAATGGTTAAAGGATAACTGGTTATCCTGTATTTCATAAACAAGAAGTATTACTCTATACATTTTCATCTTCTTGCCTTGTACAATCCTTAAATATGGAACAAAACTACATAGGAGAAAATATTCGTATATACAGGGAGAGGGCTAATTTAACTCAACAGCAGTTAGCAGATAAGGTGGGGGTAAGTTGGGAGATGGTTTCTAGATACGAAAGAAGTGTTAACTCACCTTATAAAAAGATTAACAAAATCTCAGATGCTTTAAATATATCTGAGTCTTTACTTTTAGAAAAGCATATTCCAAATAGATATTCTAATATTGATCATAGGGTTCCTTTGTTTATGCAAATACCAATATCAAACAAATTAAATTCTAATAATACTAATTACTACTATATATGTCCTGAATGGATATTAAAAAGAGATAGGGAGTGTATAGCTATAGATTCTTCGTTAATAAATAGTGATGGGAAGGAATTTAATAGGGATGGTGTAGTATATATTTCTAAAAATATTAAACCTATTACAAATGATTATGTATTAATAAGAGATAGTAATGGATTAATAACCGAGAGATATACAAATACCAATTGTAATATTTTAGGTAAGGTATTAGCACAGGAGATTAGATATTAAGTCTTGACAATATATTAACAATGGCGTAACATGTAGTACTGAATTATTCAGGACTACACGTTATGAACATGGGAAGTAAAATTAGAAAAATTAATACAAAGTCTACTGTATTTACAACAGGGGACATTAGAAAGGGTTTAAATATTAATAATGATAAAAGCTTATATAATGCAATTTCGTATGCAATTAATAAAAAGGAATTATATAAAATATCTGATGGAATATACTCCTTTGATAAGAACTATTCAAAAAAAGAATTTGCAAATAAATACAGATCACCCTCTTACATTAGCTTATATACAGTACTACAAGATTCTGGGGTAGTATTTCAACCATACTCCTCTATCTATTTAATATCTAAGAGGTCAGAGGAGGTAGAGTTAGAAAATCAAAAATACATTTATAGAAAGATTAAAGACAATATATTATTAAATCCTTTAGGCATTATTCAAACTGACAACATAAGTATTGCAACAAAAGAGAGGGCAATATGCGACATTTTGTATTTAGATGGGGAGCAATATTTTGATAATTTAAGAGAAATTGATTGGAATATGATTTTGAAATTAAATTTAGAAGTATATGAGAACAATATTAATATCTCTAACTTTATTAATAAAAACAAAAAATGAACCCATTGGACATTAACAAGCATAAAACAAATTTAACTAATATTTTAATTGATATTTATAAAGATAAAGAGTTAGGTAATATATTAGGTTTTAAGGGTGGAACTTCTGCTATGCTCTTTTATGATTTACCTAGATTCTCAATTGACTTGGATTTTGATTTAATTCCTAAATATACTTCAAAAGAGTTAGAGAAAATTGTAAATCGAATAACTGAATTACTTTCAAAAAAATACGCTATCAAAGATCAGAGCAATAAATATAATACTCTCTTTTGGTTAGTTAGTTACGAAGATAAACTAACAAATATTAAAATTGAGATTTCTACTAGAGAGAATCCATTTAATCATTACACATTAAAATCCTTTTACGGGGTTAAGATTAATGTCTTGGATATTGGAGATATGATTGCACACAAGATGGTTACCATTACTGATCGGCCTACTTTAGCTAATAGGGATCTTTTTGATGTGCATTATTTTTTAGGGACTTCTCATATTAATGAGATTAACTATGACATTATTAAACATAGAACGGGTAAAGAGCCAAAAGCTTTCTATAAAGATTTGTATAAATATATTAGTAAGATAGATTCAAAAACAATTTTAAATGGTTTAGGAGAGGTATTAGAAGATAATAAGAAGG
>JAAZAL010000014.1 GCA_012514355.1 Candidatus Dojkabacteria bacterium | reverse complement strand
AAGATGCAGAAGATATATTACAAGAGGTCTTTATCAAGGCATACAAAAATATTAATGGGTATGATTCAAAATACTCATTTTCAAGTTGGATATATAGAATAGCGCATAATGAAACGATATCTTTTTTAAGAAAGAAGAAAAGAGTAGTTGAAGGAAGTGGAGATATTGAGATTTTTGAAAAAATTTCCTCAGGAGAGGATATTGAAGATGATTTTGTTTCAGAATTAAAGCGAAAAGAGGTAAGAGAGTTACTTTCTAAGTTAGATCCTAAGTATAGAGAGGTATTAGTATTAAGGTACTTTGAAGATATGGAGTATAATGAGATATCAGATATATTACATACTTCAGTTGGTAATGTTTCTTCTTTAATTAATAGAGGAAAGAAACAATTTAAGATATTAGTAGAAAGATATGGCAAAAATATCTAAAAAGATATTAGAAAAAATTAAGAAAGAGGACATTAAGCCAATAGGGAGGTTATCTTTTATTTTAAAGGATTCCTTTATATTGATACTATTTTTTCTTAACATTCTCTTTGGTTCAATAGGGTTAGCTATCTGCATATATCTTTTTAGGGTAAGTGATATATTTGATTTAATACTCTCTGTTAATGATTTTATACAGATATTAATTATTTCTATCCCAATAATATGGGTATTGATTACATTACTTTTTATTTTTGTTTCATACCTTAATTTTAGATATAGCAAAGGAGGGTATAGATTCTCTTTTATTAAGATATTTCTCATTAATCTCCTGATTATCTTTGTATTAGGGATATTTATTGATACAGTAGGTCTGTCTCAAAGATTAAATACGGTTTTTTCAAGCAATTTCCCTATGTATCAAGAGAGTGTAGATCCTAGATATCAGGTATGGAATAGGCCACAGGAGGGATATATTGCTGGTGAAATAACAGAAGTAAGGGGAGATAGTATAGCTATTAAAGATTTGAGTGGTATGGGTTGGAGTATTGATATTACTAATGCAAATATTAGGAGGATGGTTAATATGCAAGAAGGCGAAAAGATTAAGATACGTGGAAGTGTAGGGGATAACAATACTTTCAAAGCCGTAGATATCCTACCTTGGGAGGGAAGAAGAAATAATTTGCAACAAAATCATAGGTAGTTGCGTAATACTAAGTAGAGAGATCTCAAATTATTTAACTTATTATTACTAAACCTATGAATAACAAGATCGTTGCATTAGGAACAGTAGCTGTAGCTCTTTTAGGAGTAATAGCTTTTACTACAAAACAAGCAGATGCATACAGAGGTGACTATACTCAAGTAGGTCCTAACCATACAGTAGAAAGAGAAGCTGAGATGGAAAAGATTATGGAATCTAAGGATTACAAAGCTTGGGTAGAGTTAATGTCTCAAGATGGAAGAAAACCTGGAGTCTTAAACAAGATCTCTGAGGAGACTTTTCCTAAGTTTGCAGAGGCTTACCAATTAGCACATGAGGGTAAAACCGATGAAGCTAATCAGATTAGAGAAGAGTTAGGAATGGGACAAGGTCAAAGAAAAGGTAATGGAGAGGGAAGAGGACAGGGAAATGGTGGTGGATTAAGAGATGGAAGTTGCCAAAATTAAATTTTAAGGCAATGAAGAAACCTAGGGAGATATTCTTCCTAGGTTTTTGTTTTATATACGTACTTTCCATCATCAATTAGCAGTCTTGGTGTGTACCTGATAACTGTCCACACGCCCCTTTAATATCCTCTCCTAATGATTTTCTAATGGTACATGTAATCCCTCTTTCTTCCAGTATCCTCTTAAAGAGTGGTGTATTCTTAGACTTTTTAAAAGGTAAACACTCATTTTCATTGTAATTAATTAGATTTACTAAGGCTAGTCTATTCTTAAGTAAAGTAGCTAATTCTTTTGCATGTTCAATAGAATCGTTTATTCCTCTAAGCAAAACATATTCATATGTTACTCTTTTGTTCTTCTCTTTTGTATATTGGTCTAATACCTCAAATAGATCTATTAAGGAATTCTCTTTAGAAACGGTTGGCATGAGGAAATCTCTTAATTTCTGATTAGGAGAATGTAAACTAATTGCAAGCTTTACGCCCAATCTCATATCCATAAAGGACCTTAATTGTTGAACATAGCCGGAAGTGGACAATGTTACACGCCTTTTAGAAATACCAAATTTATCTATATCTGTAATGTCTATAATGGAGCGTGAAACACTTTCTAGGTTAAGTAGCGGTTCACCCATACCCATGTATACAATGTTTGAAACTCGTTCATTACTTTCCTTGAGATATCTAGCAAAGTAGAGTACCTGATCTACTATCTGATATGAGGTGAGTGATTCTTGCAAACCCATCTGTCCCGAAGCACAAAAAATGCATCTAACAGGACAACCACTCATACAGCTAACACATACTGTATTTCTATCTCTCTCCCTTATTAAAACGCTTTCAATGTAATTGTTTTTAGGTGTTTTAAAAAGTACCTTTATACTATCCTTCTCTTTAGTTTGGGTAGAGGATACAAAGGTGAGATTTGAAAAAGGAATCTCCTTTTTTAAAGCCTCTCTTAACTGTAATGGCCAAGTACTTAGATTATCCCAACTTGATATTAAGTTTTTGTAATATTGGGTGTATAATTGAACTCTTCTGTACTTTGGAAGATTGTATTTTTTTATAAACTGCTCAAACATATATCTTAATTATATTTTAAAAACCTAATGATTGATAGTAAGAATATAAATCGAGATTTTAGTGTCTTGATTGTGGATGATGATGAGAACAAGATATATATGAATCAGATGTTTTTAGAGCTCAATGGTATTACTCCTACAGTAATAACTGGTGGGGATTACCTTAACAAATTGATTCTTGCAATTAAGGGAATTCATGCAGTTAGTAAATACCCAATAATATTTCTTGATGAGAATTTTGAAGCTAGTACTAGGATTACTGGAACAGAAATAGCTACGAATTTGGTAAATGGTTTTAAAAAGCAGGGAGGAATTCTTATCCCTTTCTCTAATACTCCAGAAGATCAGTTAGATAGTTGGAATAGAGAAATTAAAGATAGCAGAGCATGGATGATTGTTAATGATACAAGAATACCTTACGAATACTTCACTACGGGAGATATTCATGATATATGTGATAACTTTTCTGAGAATATTTCCAATGGAGAGAGTAGTAGTGAAATAAAAATATCTTAATTTCCTAATATATTAAAAATGAAAGAAAATACTGTAATTGATAACTTTGTTTTTGTAATAGTTGAACAAGAGGAGTATATTCTCAGATCAATGGAGTTAAATCTGAACAGAAGGGGAATTACACCTCTTTGCATTTCCTATGTAAATATTAAACAGGTTTCTGATGTTGTAAAAGATATTCATTCAAGTGGAAAATACCCATATATATATCTTGGAGAGGTAGTGGATTATTCTTTAAAAACTGACGATACAAGAATAGTACAAGAGTTAGCGGATAGCCATCAAAAGGGAGGTGTTTTAATACCTCTTTCGTTGGATAGTGATCTACAAAGATATTATTGGTTCCATTTTGTTAATGAGAGTAATTGGGTTGTTCCTGAGGAGGATGCTGTGGATATTGAGAGTGAATGTAAGTCCTTTCTAAATAATTTACATAATGATGAGCAGAGTGTAGAATTTAATTGTATAAATTAATTCTTACTGCTCATGGCTGTACAATTTAATTATGTTGCTCCTAAGGGTTGGAAACCTAAAAATTCAGATGAGGACTACTTAATCACAGAGTTAGATATTGAACTTGCTGATGGAATTCCAGATGACAAATTTGAGGATGCTGCTGGTAGTTGTGCAGCAGAAAGCTCTACTGGGACATGGACGAAGGTTGATGAGGGAAAACACTCTGGTACTAAGCTTGCAGACAAGCTCAAGGCTATTGCATACGATTTAGATCCTAAGACAAAGAGTTTCAAGATAGCGTACAAAAAAGAGATCTTTGAGCCTGGTAATATGGCTGGTATTTTAGCAGGTGTTGCTGGAAATATTGATAGCATGAAGATGTTAAAAGCTTTTAGATTGCTTGATATTAGATTTCCTAAAAGTTTAGTAAAAAGTTTTCCTGGTCCTCAATTTGGTATTACTGGTGTAAGAGAGTTTATGCAAATGGATAAAGGTCCTTTAATGTGTACTGTTCCTAAACCTAAAATAGGTAGAACTGCTAAAGAGCAGGCATATTTAGCAAAAATTCTGTTTACCGCTGCTAATGGTGAATTTCAAGGTATTAAGGATGATGAGAACTTAACTAGTTTGTATTTTAATAAATTTGAGGATAGATGTAAGTTAGTACATGAAGTTCAAAGCGATATAGAGAAAAAGAGTGGTAAAAGAAAGTTGTATCTATGTAATACTACACACTCAGATTTAGATATTATGCTTGAGAGAGCAGATTTGATTAAGGCTAATGGTGGGAGATGGATGATGATGGATGTTGTAGTAACTGGATTTACTGCTGTTCAAACAGCTAGAAAGCATAACCCTGGGTTAGCTATACATGCACATAGGGCTATGCACGGACTTCTGGATAGGGAGTCAGGGGCCGGAGTGCATGACAAAGGAGAGATATTAGACTTTTCTATGTCAATGGTCCTTATCGCAAAACTGATGCGTCTATTGGGCGTAGATTCGCTTCATGGTGGAGCACCTAAAACTAAGATGGAGAATTACAATGAACCTAAGTTAATTCAGGAGGTACTTCAAGCAGATATTACTCCAGAGAGTGAGATGACATTAGGTCAAAATTGGTATGGTATGAAAGCTGTTTGGCATACTGCATCAGGTGGTTTACATCCAGGAACAATAGGGGAATCAATAACTAAATTAGGTGAAGATATTATTGTTCAAGCTGGTGGTGGTGTATTAGGTCACCCTTGGGGTATTGAAGCTGGAGTAGAGGCTATGGTTCAGGCAAGGGATATTGCTGTGAGTAGGGGGGATTTAAAGAAATGGATATTAGATAATCCTGATTCTGCTTTAGCTAAGGCTTCATCTTTCTGGGGTTTTGATCCTAGAATTGTGTATTAATATTAAAGTGTTGTAAAATACAACCTATGTCAAACAAAGGAATTACATCTAGAAGTGAAAACTACTCTGCGTGGTATCTTGATATTATCGATAGAGCTCAGTTAGCAGAGAATTCATCAGTTAAGGGTTGTATGGTTATTAAGCCTTACGGTTATGCAATATGGGAAAATATTCAAAGAGAGTTAAATATTAGGATTAAAAAGATGGGTGTTGAGAATGCATACTTTCCTCTTTTTATACCTCTTTCTTTCTTTGCAAAGGAGGCTAGCCATGTTAAGGGTTTTGCTAAAGAGTGTGCAGTGGTAACACATTACAGATTAAAAGAGACTGATGATGGAAAAGGGATTGAAGTTGACCAAAGTGCAAAATTAGAGGAGGAGTTAATTGTTAGACCAACCTCTGAAACCATTATGTATGACACCTTTTCAAGATGGGTAACCTCTTGGAGAGATTTACCACTTAAGATTAACCAATGGGCAAATATTGTTAGATGGGAGAAAAGAACTAGACCTTTCTTGCGAACTACTGAATTTTTGTGGCAAGAGGGACATACTGTACATATGTCACAAGAGGAGTCAGAAAAGCAGGTTAAAGAGGCTCTCGATATGTATATGACCTTTGCTAGAGAGGTTCTTGCTTTAGAAACATCTGGTGGAAAGAAATCTGAGTCAGAAAAGTTTGCAGGAGCCGTGGATACTTACGGTGTTGAGGCTTTAATGCAGGATGGGAAAGCTCTTCAATTTGGTACTTCTCATGATTTAGGTCAGAATTTTGCAAAAGTATTTGGAATTAAGTATACCGACTCGCAGGGTAAGGTAGATTATGCATGGCAAACGAGTTGGGGTGTAAGTACAAGAATGATGGGAGCTGTAATTATGTCTCATAGCGATGATTTAGGGCTGGTTCTACCTCCTATAATTGCACCTATAAAAGTGGTAGTAATTCCAATATATTCACAAGAGAACAGAGATGAGGTAATGAAAATTGCTAAGGATATCGTTGCTCAAATTGAGGCAAAGGTATCAGATGTTAAGTTAGATGACAGAGAGTATATCTCTGCAGGTTTTAAGTTTAATGAATGGGAGAAAAAGGGTGTACCTATAAGGATAGAGATAGGTGGTAGAGATATTCAAAAGGGTACTGTAACTGTAGTAAGAAGAGACAGTAATGAAAAAAGTGAGAGTAGTATAGATAGCTTAACTACTGAAATTAGCATGTTATTAAGCGATATTCAGCAGAATCTTTTAAAAAGATCAAAAGAAAGATTGGAAAAGAATACTCACACTGTTGATAATTATGAAGAGTTTAAGAATATTTTGAAATCTAAAGATAAAGGCTTTGTTAAATCGTACTGGTGTGGAAATAAAGAGTGTGAAGATGGAATTAAGTATGATAGTAAGGCAACAACTAGATGTAGAGTAGGTAGTGGGAGTGGGAAATGCATATATTGTGGTAAAGAATCAGACTCGCAGTGGCTATTTGGAGTAGCATATTAGTGAAACACAGAGAAAATATATTCTCCATTCTTCTATTGCATTGTGTTAGTTCAGTGAACTGTTTAAAGTGAAAATGTGTACATGAAGTATATTTGTTGTTGATGTGATAGGGTTTTAAAGTGTTCAACGTTTTTACACTCGTGTT
>JAAZAL010000013.1 GCA_012514355.1 Candidatus Dojkabacteria bacterium | reverse complement strand
TATCCAGTATTATATCTTTAAGAGGGGGATTTTACAAAACTATTTAATATATCTTCTGTTTTTTAATTTATCAGGTAAACACTGTTGGTGTGACTTCTTACTCTTTAGATCATGGTCATACTCATAACCCCTACCGTATCCAATATCTTTCATTAATTTAGTTTCAGCGTTCCTAATATTTAAAGGAACAGGTAAATTACCATATTTATCAATATCCTCTTTTACACTTAACTCCGCCATATATGCACTGTTATCCTTTTTAGCATTAGAAAGATATATCGCCAACTGAATTATAAATATCTCACACTCAGGCATACCTATCTTTTGACAAGCCTCATATACACTGTTTGCTAATATTAAAGCATTGGGATCAGCATTACCAATATCCTCACTAGCAAACCTAATCATTCTTCTAGCTACATACAAAGGATCTTCTCCTGCAGAAAGCATTCTCCCTACCCAATAAACTGCAGCATCTGGATTACTCGACCTCATTGATTTATGAATAGCTGAGATAATGTTGTAATGTTCTTCCCCTTCTCTATCATAGTAAAGAGGTTTTTGTACTACCTCTTTTATCTCTTTTTCAGATATTATCTTTTTATCTCCCTTTTTAGTATTTGCTTGAGAAAGAGTAATAGCCATTTCTAAAATATTTAGAGAAGAACGAATATCCCCATTAGAAAGTTCAGAGATTAAATCAATTATCTTTTTACTAATTTTGTAATCAGGGTACTCTTTTTTAATTATTCTTTTGAGAAGAATCGAGATATCCTCTGGTGTATGTTGATTAAATACAAAGACTTTAGTTCTAGAAAGTAATGCACTTATTATTGTAAAAGAAGGATTCTCTGTTGTTGCTCCTATTAATGTGATTACTCCCTTTTCTACATATGGAAGTAATGTATCTTGTTGTGCTTTATTCCATCTGTGTATCTCATCTAAGAAAAGCATTGTCTTTTTATTATACTGTTGGTTATTTATTGCAATCTTTAATATCTTTCTTAGATCTTCCTTGCCACTATTTACAGCTTGCATTTTGTAAAAATCGTAATACAGATTTAAGGATATTATATATGCTAAAGTAGTTTTACCTGTACCTGGAGGCCCCCAAAAAATCATAGAGGGAACATTACCTAGTTCTAAAAATTTCCTTATTGGTCCATTAGGACCAACTAAATGTTGTTGTCCAATGAAGTCATCTAAATTGTTAGGCCTATATTTTGAAGCTAATGGTTCATATACTCCCATACCCTGATTATATCCTTTTTTCATTGTAATGGATATTTGGCAGGTAACTTGGGAAATATGAAGTAATCAATATATATTAGAGGATATATTCAAAAATATGTTGTTTTCCAACTTCTATTTTCTTACCCTTTAAATTGGGTATCTCTCTTTTGTATGAATATACCCTACTACCTTTTTTAAGTTCTTTTTTAAATTTGTTTGAAAGTAGTTCTAATACATCTTCTGGTAAACAGCAATATATTACATCATATCCTTTTAAATCTACTTTAAAGAAATCTTCCTCTACAAACTTAATCTTTTTATTAAATGGAGCGTATACTGCTTTAGAGAGTTTAATCATCATTAAAAGAACTGGACTTATTTCATAGCCAACACTTTCACATTTAAACATTTTGTGTGTTGCCCATACTACTCTTCCATCACCGCATCCTAAGTCTGCAAATTTTTCATTTGGTTTAATTCCAAACTTCTTTATGATCTCTTTTACTAATTTTTTGGGTGTAGCATAGTAAGGGGAGAAGAAATTCAAAATCATTGATACTATATATGAAAGAAGAAAGAGAACTATTAATATATTTACTGCGAGTGCTAAACCGTTTGGCATATGAGATAATTATATATTAAATCTTTAACTATTTATATGATAGACGGAATTTTACTAATAGACAAGGAGAAGGGTATTACATCATATGATGTAATTAGAAAGGTTAAAAAAGTTTTAGGTAGAGAACAAAAGATTGGTCATGCTGGAACACTAGATCCTCTTGCTTCTGGTTTACTAATCTTACTTTTGGGTAAAGCAACTAAATCTATGAACACCTTCCATACCTACAACAAGGTATATGAGGTTGTTGGGGAGTTAGGCTTTGCAACGGATACTCAGGATATGGAGGGGAAGGTAATAAATAAAGATGAGAAAGGTTTTAAACCTGATATTAAAGACATACAAGATTTAATTGAAAAAAACTTTTTAGGTGATATATCTCAAACTCCCCCAAACTACTCTGCTAAAAAGATTCAGGGTCAAAAAGCATATGATCTAGCAAGAGAGGGTAAACAGTTTACTATTGAGAAGAAAGATATTCATATTTCTCAGTATGAGGTATTTGAATATGCATATCCAATTGTTAAGTGTAAGATAGTGTGTTCCACTGGGACATATGTTAGAACATTAATTCATGATTTAGGTATTAAACTTAACACATATGCAACTGTAATTGATTTAAGAAGAGTTTCTATTGGAGATTTTAATATTTCTGAGGCTATTTCTTCTACAGAGTTAGAGAATTCAGAAGAGCTACTTCGAAGAGTAATTAATATTTAAAGAGATTAATATATGGAAAAAGGAAAACTTTATGTAATTGCTACCCCTATTGGTAATCTTGGAGATATTTCTTTTAGGGCTGTCGAAATCTTAAAGTCACTTCCTTTTGTTTTGGCGGAAGACACAAGAGAGAGTATTAAACTTTTAAGAAAGTATGAGATTAATACTCAATTAATTTCTTATAGAGACCAAAATCACGATAGGATAATTGAAAAGGTTAAAGAGAAATTAGATATTGGTTTGAATTTAGGTTTAATATCAGATAGTGGAACTCCACTGATTAGTGATCCTGGTTTTAAATTAGTAAGGGAGTTAAGAGAGTTGGGTTATGTTATTGAGAGTATCCCTGGTGCTAGTGCAGTTATTTCTGCTTTGTCTATTAGTGGTCTTCCTACTGATAGATTTATTTTTTTAGGGTTTTTAACTAAATCAAAAGAGAGAAGAAAGGATATTTTAAAGAGATATTTCTCTTTAGGCAATACTGTAATTATATATGAATCTCCAAATAGATTGCTTTCTTTATTAAATACTATTAATAATATTTGTCCAGAGAACTTAACAGTTGTTGCTAGAGATTTAACAAAGATGAGGGAAGAGGTATTAAGTGGGAGTTCAAAAGAGTTAGAAGAGATCCTTTTAAAGAGGGAATTTGATAAGCATCCTCATGGAGAGTATGTTGTTATGGTTTATCCTCTTTCCCAAAAAGAGTTATGTAGTTAATATCTGTAATACTCTCTATTTTTTCATACTCTATTCCTTTTATTTCTACTACCTTCTCTATTATCTCTTTTACTAACACAGGTCTTCCATATCTCTTTGTAGCATTCTTTTTCTTTCTTACACTCTGAGTAGGAAGAAAAGGACCATCTGTTTCAAAGAGTATTCTTTCTAATGGGGTATTTTTTAAAATCTCTCTAACATTTTCTCCACTAGGATATGTAATTATTGCATTAAATCCTACATACAATCCTAAATCTAATATCTGATATAACATCTTAATACTACCTGTATAGCTATGAAATGATCCTCTAATTAATCCATTACCTTCTTTAGCTAATATCTTTAGAGTATCTTTAACACATTTATCACTATCTTTAATATCTCTTGCATGTATACTCATAGGGAGATTTTCTTTTAAAGAAAGTTTACATAGTTTAGTAAATATTCTCCTTTGTGCTTCTTTAATTTCTTCTTTCGTTTCTTTTGAAAAATTAAAATATTGATCCATAGAGTAGTAATCTATTCCACACTCCCCTATTGCTGATATATATTCTTTGTTTTTATCAAAAAATTCTTTAAAGAGTTCATATTGTTTTTGAGCATATTTAAATATCTCTATTCCTTCTAAATTATTTTTAGCTACACCATCCTCTATTCTACTGGGGTGTATTCCTAATGCTAAATTAACTACTTTGGGGTATTTCTTTTTAAGAGTGGTATACATATCTAAACTGTCTTGATAGTCAGTAATATCTGTAGTTTGTATTAATATGTGTTTACCATTGTTACTAGTAAACTCATATATATCCTCTTGTATATTTTCCTTCAGGGGACTCATTGATATATGTATATGTGAATCATGCATGGGGATATTTTAACACAGATATAGTTTGTTTTTTTATTGATACCAAAGAAACATATATTCCACTTAGAGAAACTCGTACTTGCCTTTTCTTTCTTAAAATATGATACAATATCCCCGTTATGAAAGGTCGGTTATATGCCAATTGGTTGGTAATTATTACGGTTGTGTTGTTTTTCTCCTCACTGGGTACTTTCTTGCTATACATTCAAAATAACCTTGTATCTAAACAGTGTGCATATGGAGATGATTTAGGAAATAATTGTATATGTAATAGCGAAGGAGAAAAGATATGTGATATGCAAGTAAGTAAGGAAAACAGTGTTACGGATTTTACCTCAAATGGATTAGAATACTCTTTTGATTTCTTAAACAGTTTAGATATTAACTCAGATGTAAATCAGATGGTTAAATTTTCTGATATATCTAAGGTAGGAACTGATTTAAAAGTAACTTTAGAAATCGGTAGTATGTGTAATACAGAGAATCTAGTATCTCCTCAAATGGGTTTTTTTAGATTACAAGAAGACAAATTAATATTAACAGTAGTAAGTAATCTCTCTAATACCTCTTTTAATATCCCTTGTAAATCTGAGAATGTATTTACTATTAAAAATTTTAATCAAAATATATCTGAAACATTCAAATTACAGTATCAAGATGAATACAAAAATGTATATCAAGCAGACACCTGTATTTATGAAGGGTATATTAGAAACAATGGAGATGTTTATCAATCAGAAGGGCAAGAGCTTATCTGTAGATGTGAGAACGGCTCTACTGTATGTAGTAAGGATTAACTTACAGTAATCCTATAAATATTCCAACAATACATCCTAAGAAAGTAAATAGCCAAAATCTCATTGTTATTTTGTACTGAGGCCAACCTACCGCTTGGAAGTGATGATGTATTGGTGCTATCTTAAATATCCTTTTGTGAAAGAATTTCATACTTAATATCTGTACTGCACTTGAAAGCATTATTAACCAAGTAATGGAGGACATAAAAAAGTAAGGGAGAATATTGTCTGTTACGAGTCCAATAAAAAACATTGCAAATGCTAGTGGCATAGCTCCAGGTCCACCATTCCAAAATCTAGCAGGAGGAATATTAAAGTAAAGATCTACTACTAATACTCCCAAAACTATTGAAAGAAATGGTAAATATTCATATTTCTGTTGAACTATTAGCAACACACTCATAGCAGAAACTATTATTGTAAATATTCCAACCATAAGGCCGTCTAAACCATCTGTTAATTCTCCAGAATATACTGCAAATTGACTTAATATTGAAAGTAGAATTAAAAGTGCTGGAGTAATCGAAAGAGTAATAGCACTTGTTAAAGAGATAGAGTGAAAGGTGTTGGTGTTGTATAAAAGATACATTACTGCAATATTAAGTAAGATGGTAAATATTAATTTACCTAATCTCCATTCAAAAGTTTCTTGCATGGCTTTTATCTTAGGGTTGTTTTTAAAACCATTGGTAAATATGGCAACATCTATAAAACCCCAGAAACCAAAAAGTAAAAATCCAATAAGTAAGGCTTGAAGTTGTGGAGATATTGGGATAAAGATATATGAAATTATGGGTACAATAATCCATATTAATACTCCTCCCATATTAGGGGTACCATTAGTTTGGGTAGTTTTCATTATTCTCATGAATATGGAGTTAGTACCATCTCTTGAGCCAAGTTTTGTTTTCTTAATACCCCTTACTTGATTAAATTTGTACAAAATACTTATTAGTATAGGGGCAAATAGAGCAGAAACAACTGTTGAGATAAATAGATATTTTAAACTCTCTTTTAGTATGTCTATCATATTAATATATACAAAGTTATTTTAGATTATCTCAATTTCTTTGAGATATTTCTAGGTCATGTACGACATTAAGAAATATGTCAGTCCATAGTGGTACTACAGTTGAAGCAGCGTATGGGCTGTTTTTTGGTTCTTCTAATCTAACTAGCATTATCATTTTTGCATCATCTGCTGGTGCAAATCCTACAAATGTAGTTATAGTTTTATCTTCTTCGTATCCAGTTCCATCTTTTTTAGCTACCTGTGCAGTACCTGTTTTACCTGCTATGTAATACTCCTTTAATAGTTTAATATATGTAGGACTTATACCTCCATCTTCTATTACGTGTGTCATCATCTCTGCTACTGTATCTGCAGTGTCAGGAGATATTGGCTCAGAGAGTATTTGCGGGGGATATTTAATAGTTTCTTCCTCATTTGAGATTGTTGAAATAATATACGGTCTCATTCTAGTACCATGGTTAGCAATTGTACTAATTGCAGAGATTACTTGAAGGGGTGTTGCAGAAATACCTTGTCCAAAGGATGCCGTGATGATATCTAATCTCGTCCACTCATCGAATGATTTAAGATAACTATTACTTTCTTCCTGTAGTCCTATTCCAATGAAATTCCCTATGCCAAACTCTTTTAGTTTGTTGTAATAATATGCAGAATCTACCTCAAGAGCAGTTCTTGCTAAGCAGGGATTACTAGAGTTTTTTAACATATCAGCTAATCCCTGTAATCCATCGGGTCTTCTATCCCAGGTGTATATCTTTCTTCCCTTAAGGTCTGCATACTTTGTTGCTTCATACAAATCAAGATATCCAGTAGGGTCATCACATGTATACTCTTTATCTATTGATCCAGATTCAAGCGCTATTGCTACTGTAACAGGTTTATGTACTGAGCCGTATTCATATACATCTGCAATAGATAGGTTTTTAAATATCCATGGGTCAGATATTCTCCAATATTCATTAGGATTGTAAGAGGGGTAGTTTGCCATTGAGAGAATCTCTCCAGTTTTGGGATTCATAATAATGACACTACCACTTTTAGACCTACTACTCTCAACATGGGTTTTAAGTATTCCCTCTACTTTGTTTTGTAAAGAGGGCTTAATTGTAAGAGTAAAATCTTTTCCAGATCTAGCTTGAACTGGTTCATACTCTGCTGTAAGAATGGTATTTCCTCTTGAGTCCTTTTCTTCATATGTGTAACCTTCTTTCCCAGTAATATCTCCGAAATAGAAGCCTTCTACTCCGTACATTCCTAAATCTTTACCCTCACTATTTTTACCGATAAAGCCAAGGACATGTGATGCTAATTCTCCATTTGGATATACCCTTTTTAAGGCTCTTTCAAAATACAATCCAAAACCTGCTCTACTCTGTTTTTCATCTCCAAAGATATTTGCAGTTTCAAGTGCTATTTTTGTTTCTGTATCTACCCCTTTTGCTAGTGGAACATATACGAAATCATCAGTAATTTTCTCTTCAATGCTTTTATTTTCAACTGCTAATATTGAAGACACAGTGGAGATAAATAGATCTTTGTGTTCAAAAAACAATTTTCTTTCTCTTTCATCATTACTTAAAGAGGCGTATATATTCCATATGGGTTGATCTACAGCTAGAATGGTTCCATCTTGAGCAAGTATTTGACCTCTTTGAGCTGTTTGTTTACCGGAATCTGTATACTGTTGTTTAGCAATTAAAACAAATTTATCAGATTCCAGTATCTGCCATCTAAAAGCTTGAAAAAGGATTATAAAGCCTAAAGCTGAGAGAATTGTGATTACTAATTTATAGTTATTTTTTTGAATCTTAGCGCCAGTAGAATTCTCTTTACTTTTTTCCCTAGGGGCGTGTAGATGACTTAAACTGGTCATTAGTTATTAGCAACTAAAGTGGAATCTTCAATATATACAAAAGTTTGTACCTTCTCTTTTGAAAGTTTTAGTTTCTTGTCAGAGAGATTTTCAATTACCCTAAGAGAGTTGTTTTTAGCAATCTCTTCAGATATTATTCTGTTTTCTTCTAGTAGATACTCTTTTTCAGAGTTTAATGATTCTAACTTACTACCTAAGGGAGTAAGTATTGAGTTAACAATTAATTGGGACAGTACAAAGATGACAAAGGAAAGGAGTAAAAGTAGTGAGAATATTCTATTATTAAAAGTCGCCTTTTTAATCATTTTTTTATTAAATTTTTTCTATTACTCTTAACTTAGCTGAAGCGGATCTGGGGTTACTTCCTACCTCTTGGTCGGTTGGGGCAATTATTTCTTTAGTAAGAAGTATCGCCTCTCCGCTTTCAACTAAATTGTTAAAGTAGTTTTTAACTATTCTATCTTCAAGTGAATGGAAGGATATTACACATAACCTTCCTTTACTGTTTAAGAGCTTAAAAGACTTGTCTAATCCAATTTGTAGTGAGTCTAACTCATCATTTACCACTATTCGCAGAGCCTGAAAGACTCTGCGAGAAGGGTTCTTAGAACTTTGATGAGCTGCCGGCACAACTCTGAAGACTAGTCTTGTAAGATCTCCAACTGTATTAATATTCGTAATATTTTCTTTAATTGCTTTTGCAATCTTGTTAGCGTATTTCTCTTCTCCATATCTAAAAAAAAGAGTAGATAGCTCTTTTTCGGGAAGTACTACTAGCAAATCCTTTGCACTTACACCAAGCTTTGTATCCATTCTCATATCTAAGGGTTCGCTTTCCTGCTGGTAGCTAAATCCTCTGTTATGGGAGTGCTCTAATTGCCTAGATGAAAGTCCTAAATCCATGAGTATTCCATTTGGTTTTTGAGGATACTTTTCTACTAAGGTATCAATCTTTGAAAAGTTACAGTTTGCTATCTCCCAATTGTCTGCTAATTGTTCTTTGTAATACTCTTTTACAAAACCAATTGCGTATTGGTCTTGATCTATACTTAATAGTTTTCCATTTGGACTTAATCTTTTAAGTATTTCAATACTGTGTCCCCCATCTCCAAGTGTACAATCTATGTAGAATCCATCTTGAGAGATATTAAGGTAATTAAGAGTCTCTGAAAGTAAAACTGGTGTATGAATTTTTTCCATTTATTTACCCTCCTTCATCTTCTCAATCTCTTGTGCTATTTTCTCGCTATTTGTATTTAGATATTTAACTCTTTCTTCCCATTTATCTTTATCCCATATCTCTATCCAGTTAACTAATCCTAGAAATACGATTTCTTTGTTAAGAGAACCGTATTCAAAGAGTGATTGAGGTATTACAAACCTCCCTAGTTTATCTAGCGATACTTCTGTTGCACTACCTATTAGAAATCTTGATGTATCACGAATATTTTTATTTATAAAAGAGCCATTAATGACATCTCCTGCTATTCTTTCCCACATTCCTTTATTAACAAGTATTAATGAATTCTCATATCCTCTTGTTAATATTATTTCCTCTCCTAGTTCATCTCTAAACCGTTTAGGAAGTGATACTCTTTTCTTTTCCCCTATTCTACTTTTGTATTCTCCAATAATCATGTCCAAAATATACCACTTTTTACCACTTCTTGCCACTAATGTACCATTAATATTTAAGAGTGGTCAAGAGTGTATTACTACAAGCTATGTATTACGGTGGAATGATTACTATTACAATACTATTTTTTAAACCCTTAATTATTGGGAAGGGTAAATAGCACTACATTTAGGATATTGTTAATTACATTGTATTATCAATGTATTTAGATGTAGTCTTAAGCAAATTCTTTATATTATACAGACTATATTTGCTCTACTCTTGCCATTTGATATCTGCTCCTAGTTTCTGTAAATTCTCTACAAAATTTGGATGAGCTCTTTTAATTGAATCTGCATCATTAATTATACTTTCTCCTTCAATAGTGAGAGCTACCATAAGAAGAGCAACTGTTGCTCTAATAATGTTGGGAGCATCAACAGTTGCAGGAGAGAGTTTTTTGCCTCCAAATACTATTACTCTATGAGGATCACACATTACAATGTGAGCTCCAAATTTAATCATTTCTGGTATCCAGAATAGGCCTGCTTCATATATTTTATTCCAAAACATACAATTACCCTCTGCTTTTACCGATAGAGCCATCATTAAGGGTAAGAGGTCAGTAGGAAAGTATGGCCATGGGGCTGCTTCTACTTTTTGTAAGAGGTTTTTGGTATACGGTTCTACTACTTTTAATTTATTATTAATTTCATAATATGCAGTATCACACTCATACAGGATATTAACTCCAAACTTTGCAAATGTTTTATTAATTAATTGAAAGTGTTGGGGTATTGCATTTTTTACCCTTACTTGACCTCCTGTCATTGCACCTAGGGCTAGTAGTGTTGTAATCTCATGATGGTCAGAAGAGATTGTAAACTCTGTTCCATGTAACTTCTCAACACCTTTAACAACAATGGTAGATGAACCTATTCCCTCAATCTGAGCTCCCATACCTTGTAGAAAATTGCACAAATCTTGTACATGAGGCTCAGAAGCGCTGTTAATCATTTTTGATTCGCCCTTAGCAAGGCAAGCTGCCATAATGAAGTTCTCAGTTGTAGTGACAGACATATAGTCTTGCCATAGAGTATTTCCAGAAAGACCCTTTGTTGCATCAATTGTTAATTTCTCATTTATAGTTACCTTTGCACCTAAACTTTTAAATACCTCTAAGTGAGGATCTATCTCTCTAATACCCAAAGAACATCCTCCAATCTCCTGTTTAATTTCTAGTATCTTATGTCTATGTAAAAGTGGAGCTAATATTAAAAGTGCCCCCCTCATACCTAAGGGAAGACCTGAGTCACCAAAGTTTTTACAAAAGTTAGAATTATTTATCTTAATACTTTGTTTCTCTTTGTCCCAATTAATTTCAGAGCCCAACTCTTTCATTAGTTCTAATAATTTACTTACATCTGTAAGTTCTGGGAAGTTATTAATTGTTACTGTTTCATCCGTGAGTAATGTTGCACAAAGTATTGGAAGTGCTGAGTTTTTATTTCCTGCAGGAGTAATTTCTCCGTTTAATTTGTTTCCTCCTTTAACTATTAAATTTGCCATAGTAGTAATTAATATATATTAATTTCATAATTTAAATCTATATCATATTTTTTCTTAACCTCTTTTTTAATGCTTTTTAGAAAATCATAGATCTCTTTACCTGTTGCTTTTCGGTTTGTTACAAGACAGAGTGCATGTTTCTCAAACATACCTACATTCCCATACCATTTTCCTCTGTATCCTAGTTCATCAATTACTCTCCCGGCGGGTATTTTGACATACTCTTGCTCTAGTTCGTTAATGTTTTTTCTGTATATTAATTTCTCTACTGGGTAAGATTGCAATTCTGAGATTTCTTTACTAAGGGATATATATTTTTCTTTTGTAACAATGGGGTTTTCAAAAACACTTCCACAAGTACCGTACTCTTTAGTTGAGGGAAGTTTTTTACCTCTTTGATTAATTACTGCTTGCATAACATCATGAATTGTATACGGTTTCTGAGCAATACTTTTTAGTTCCTCCTCAAGTGAACCATATCTTGATTTCCTTTCAAAGTAACTAATTTCTAAATCATCAGGCTCTTTATTTAATTTGAAGATAGCGGATGTAATTAAATATCTGTTTTTCTCTTTAGATTTGAAAATACTACTTCTGTATGTATATTTACACTGTTTATTACTAAATGTTTTACTATTACCATTTTCTAAATCGATTGCTTTAACAGATTCAACAACATCCATGATATTCTGACCGTAGGCGGCGATATTTTGAGATACAGCTCCACCAATACTACTTGGAATATCAATTAAATTCTCTATACCTTGATAATTATTTTTAACACACCATGTAACAAAGCTATCCCAATCCTCTCCACAATATACTTCAATCCATATATTTTTCTCATCTTCTTTAACAATCTCTTTTCCTAACAGATTGGGTTTAACAACTAATCCATCAAAATCTTTTGTAAAAAGAATATTGTTTCCACTCCCCAAAATTAATATTTTTTCCTTCTTGATATATTCAGAATTGATTAGTTCAGTAATATCTTTTTCATTTGTTATCTCTACAAAATACTTTGCATTGACATCAACACCGTACTGGTTTAATTTCTTTAGGGATTTATTTAAAAGAATATTCATAGTTTCTATTTAATTATACATTAAATCTAAAAACTAGAGCTATTAATCTTTGAGGTATTCTTTTAATATGGAATCTAATACAAAGTAAATTGCATTCGTAGGAAAGAGTTGGTCTAATTTCTCTTTATCAATATTTCGAAGTTTTAACTGTTCCTCAAATCTTTCTATCTCCTCTTCTAGATTGCTATCTTCTAGATACTTTTCTTCGAGTATATCTGCTATACCTAAATCTTTGAGCACTTTAGCATTTAAATACTGTTCATTATGTGTAACCCATGGTATTGGAATGAAAAGAGCATTCTTTTTTAATACCCCTATTTCATATACTGTATTTGCCCCAGACCTGCCGATAAAGAGATTCATATTATTAAGTACATATCCAATTGTATTAATATCAATATATTTTTTTACAACAAATCTCTCCTTAAGAGATGAGGGCAAACTATTTTTTATTTCTATACCTTTTTGAAAATCTTTAAATATTTCATTCTCACCAGTTTGTAAAAGTATGCGATATTTTCTTAAAAGAGTTTGAATATTATCCAGAATTTTTCTATTTATGCTGTGAGAACCTAAACTTCCTCCTGAAATATATATGAATGGGAGCTCTTTATTTGTGACAAAAAGTTCAATAATTTCCTTGTCTGTATTAGGTAATATATTTTTATTAAATATCTCCTTTTTAATTATATTCCCAGAATGAATACTTTTACCTTTAGGGAAATATTTAGCAGAGTTATTAAAAGAGACAAAAATCTTTTTAGCAAATTTGCCTACAACTTTATTTGCTAGGCCTACAGTTGCTGTCTGCTCATGTAGATATATGGGTTTTTTAAAAATCTTTCCTGCTAAACAAACTGGTACAGATACAAACCCTCCAGAAGAAACTATTATTGATGGTTTCACTTTTTTAATAATGGAAAAGGCATCAAAAAACC
>JAAZAL010000012.1 GCA_012514355.1 Candidatus Dojkabacteria bacterium | reverse complement strand
GGATATTAGAGGAGAATAGATTAAAAGAGATATCTGAAATTAAAGGAGATTATAAATTAGCTGGATGGGGAAACCAAATTAGAAATTACATACTACATCCATATAAATTAGTTAAAGATTTAAGAAGTAATTTAGAAAGTAGCAATCCTGAAAGTATCCTAGATGGGAATATTGACAAATTCCTTGAAGCGCAACTCAGAATACAGTAATATATACAGTAACTTAATCTGCTCATAAACTGCTCATGATACTCTTTGATACCGTAACAAAGAAATATAAAGAAGACATTACAGCACTTTCTGATGTCACATTTAAAATTGACCCCGGAGAATTTTGCTTTATAATTGGTCCTTCGGGTGCTGGCAAATCAACAATAATGAAACTTTTAATTAGGGAAGAGGTCCCTACTTCTGGAAGCATTTTTTTCAACGAAATCGAAGTACCCAAACTAAATAGAAGGTTACTTCCAGCATATAGACAGAAATTAGGAGTAGTTTTTCAAGATATTAAACTTCTAAGTACTAAAACATTAGAGGAAAATATCTCTTTTGCACTAGAGATTTTGGATAAAAGTAATAAAGAAATTAAAGATACAACAGACTATCTCCTCGATTTAGTTGGCTTAAGAGAGAGAAGAATGCTCTTTCCTAATGAACTCTCTGGAGGAGAGCAACAGAGAGGTGCAATTGCAAGAGCACTAGCTAACAAACCAGATCTTTTCATTGCTGACGAACCCACAGGTAACCTAGATTCTCAAAATGCAATTCAGATATTAGATATTCTTAAAAGAATTAACAAAAGTGGTACAACAGTAATGGTTATATCTCATGACTTAAATCTAATAAATAATACATCGGACAGAACAATAAATATAAAAGATGGAAAGCTTAATTCAGATACAGCACCCAAAGAGGTTGTAAAAAATAAAGAAAAAGATAGTACAAAAGAGGAAGTTAAAGTTGAAGATAAAAAAGAAATTGAAATTTCCAAGGAGTTTGATGATTTTTCAAAAACATTAAAAGAGAAACTTAAAAAATATGCAATAAAATCACCCGAAGTACTCATAAATATTACTACTCAAGATTTAAAAGAGATGAAATTAAGTAAGAAAGAGAACAAAGAATTAGCAACTTATGTAAAAAAATATTTAAGTCAAAAAAAAGATGAATAATACAAGAGTATTTAGTGTGACAACTAAAAATATAAAGAGAAACAAATGGTTAACAATATCAACTATTTTAGTTTCAGCTATAGTATTTACATTAACATCCGTTTTTATATCTGCCTCTTTAATACTCTCTAAAACTGTAGATTACTATGAGCAGAGAGCACAGGTAATAGTATTTTTTAAAAAGGGAACAGAGGAAAGTGAAATATTCAAATTTAGAGAACAGATAAATAACCCAGAAATTATTGATGAACTCCTTTATATCTCCCAAGAGGAGGCCTTAGAGGTGTATAAGCAAGATTTTGCGGATAATCCAGAGCTAATCTCCACAGTTACCGCGGATTCACTTCCCCCAAGTTTAGAGATAAGAGCTAAGAGTATTGATTCACTACTTACTATAATCGAAGATATTAATATTGCTAAGGAAAGCAATCCAAATATTGACGATGTAATGTATTTTAAAGATGTAGTTAATAATATTAAGACCTTATCTAATATCATTAATGTAGGAGGTATTGCCTTAATATCTTCAATGATACTTATTACCATTGCCCTTATAAGAGTTACCATTGGCTTTAATATTAAGATTCACCAAGAGGAAATTGAAATTATGCATTTAGTTGGTAGTCCAGATAAATTTATACGTACTCCCTTTATATTAGAAGGTGCTATCTATGGCTTTGTTGGAGCTTTACTTGCAACGATAATTATTTTAATTCCTTGGTATTCTGCAAATATATATTCAAATGGTACTGAATTTTCAACTTGGATTACTGAAATGTTTAAAGATATTAACCTTTCATATGTCTTAAAACCAGATATTACATTTATCCCAATATATCTCTTTATACATTTAATTGCTGGATCAATAATAGGATTACTTAGTAGTCTGAGTGCAGTTAAGAAATATTTAAAAGATTAAATATGAAAAGATATATAAGTATACTTACAATCCTCTTTATTTTTACCTTCGGATTCTTTTTGAAGGTAAGCAATGTTTATGCCGTAGAAACCTGTCCTGAAAGTATGCCGGCCCAAGAAAGGTATATCTGTTTACAAAAGGAACTAAACAAATTAGAAAGTAGTCAAGGCTCATTACAAAAGAAATTAAAAAACGAAGACTATCAACAATTATCCCTAAGTGAAAAGTTAAAATATATTACCACTGAGATTGCACAAACTGAAAATGTTATTAACACATTAGGTATTGAAGTTCTTGCTCAGGATATAGAGATTAAGATATTAGCTGATGAAATTGAAATTAAAGAGAATGATATTAGTTTGTTGAATCAAGAAATAAATATACTTGAACAAACGGTAAATGAGAGAGTTACTCAGTCATATAAATTCTCTCATGTTAGCCCTTTCGAATACCTTTTTGATGTAAAAAACCTTGATTCTATTTTAAGAAAGGTAAAATATCTAATAGAAACAAGAATTAATGATAAAAACTCTCTTAATCAATATTCAGTAAAAATGGATTCTCTGGAGGATGAAGAGCTAATATTAGCAAGTAAAAAAGCAGAGTTACAAAAGAAAAGGAATGAATTGGAAGAAGAGAAAGAGCGACTAGTTGAGGAGAAAGCATACCTTGATCAACAGCAGATTGAGAAAAATAATTTATTGGCTGAATCAAAAAGAAGAGAAGAAGCATATAGAAAAGAACTTGCTGAAACCACTGCAATGATTTCTGAAATGGATGAAAAAATCTCTGACCTTGTTATTGCCCTATTCAATTCAGGAGGGCTAGGGAATGGTACCTCTGTATCAGCTGGAAGTATTATCGGCTATCAAGGCCATACAGGCTGTTCCTTTGGTTCCCACTTGCACTTTGAAATCAGAAATAAAAACAATACTAAACAAGATCCCTCTCTTTATTTAAATGGTGGAACATATTGGTCCTATGTATCAAGTAAGGTATATTTATCCCCATTAGATGGAGCTAGGATTACTCAGGTGTACAAAACTTCTTCACACAGGGCATGGGATATGGTAAGTACTACAAGAGGCATTCAAGATGGTTCAACATACAACGTTCCAACAGGTATCTGTACCGCCGTAGATAACTATATTAAAAGCTCCGGAAGAAGCTGGGCATATCTAACAGGAGAAGGAGCACCAATAAAGGCTGTAGCAGGTGGAAAAGTATATTACGGTCTTTATGCAACCAATCTTGCTGCATACCCCTCTAAATACGCCTTAGTTGTACATAATGATGGAAATAAGTCCTTCTATTTACATCTTAAGTAAGCCCCTTTGCTATTATGCAATTTTTTTGATAAACTCTTTAAAGTTAACTATAAGTTAATTTTTTAATTTAATATATTTTATTTAGATGGCAAAAGTAAAAGTATCTAAGAAGGTTAAATCCTCAAAAGCCCCCAAAAAGACAATCTCAATCAAAAAGCCCAAGATTAAAATTGGAAAGCCAAAGATTAAGATAGAGAAACCAAATTTCAAAAAAATGGTCTCAAAGAAAACAACTAAAACACTTATGTTAGTTCTTGCAGGAATAATCCTTTTTATATTAATAGACCTATTTGTTCAATATCTAAATAATGGATACAGTGTTGCAGTAGTAGATGGTTCAAGAATTACTACTAAGGAGTATCACCAGAGATTAGAGAACTCATACGGACAAACAATTGCAGAGCAGTTAATAGAAGAGAAGTTAATTGAAATGGAAGCATCAAAACAGGGAGTTGAAGTAACAGAGCAAGAGATAGAGGAGCAATTACAAGAGGTAATTGATAATATTGGTGGAGAGGAGGCATATGAAACTGCATTAATTCAAAACAATATTACAGAGGAAGATTTAAAATACCAGATTAAATTAGATCAATT